>NZ_JAVJRX010000010.1:0-31319 GCF_040219735.1 Coleofasciculus sp. G1-WW12-02
GCTTAATATAACATATCCAAGGAATTGATAGTAAAGTCTCTTAAGCATAAGTTTATAAAAACAACTTTTGTCACAAGGCGCGATTCATCTCGCCGCCAAATCGTAGATTATGCCGGGAGACTTCTCGCACAATCAAGTTAATTTCTGGAATTAGCTGATCGCAAATCCCTCGATTACGATAGAAAGTAGGGTCAAACAGGCGATCGCACAAACCAAATCTGGACAGTCAGCCAAAAATTGTCCTTCCCCAGTTTGATTATCCACGCATCAAGAACCCAAAAACTACCCTCTTGGAGGATGCCATGACTGCCACCATTTCTCTTGTCATCACCACATATAATCGAGAACGTTACCTCGGTGCAGCCATTGACAGCATACTGGCACAAACCTGGGGGGATTTTGAGTTAATTGTATGGGATGACGGGTCAACCGATGGGTCTGTTACTATTGCTCAAGACTATGCTAAACGCGATCCACGAGTCCAGGTAATCGCCGCTGAACATCAAGGACGAGTTGTTTCACTCCAACGTGCGATCGCCCAAACTACGGGTTCCTATATCGGTTGGGTGGATAGCGATGACTTCTTAGCCCCCACAGCGCTGGCGGAAACCGCCGCGATTCTGGATACCCAGCCAGATGTAG
The DNA here is from genome assembly GCF_040219735.1 of Coleofasciculus sp. G1-WW12-02. Classification (NCBI taxonomy): domain Bacteria; kingdom Bacillati; phylum Cyanobacteriota; class Cyanophyceae; order Coleofasciculales; family Coleofasciculaceae; genus Coleofasciculus; species Coleofasciculus sp. G1-WW12-02. The sequence goes on from NZ_JAVJRX010000010.1 coordinate 643, forward strand.
GGATGGTTTACACCGACTACCAGGTAATCAACGAAAGCGGTAAAGTGACTGGTTATGGCAGTCGATGTCATATTCCCTACTCTAAAGAAGGGATGTTACAGCAATTTATCACCTTTCACTTCCGGTTAATTCGCCGTTCAGTCTATGACCAAGTGGGAGGAATTGATGAGTCATTTTATTATGTTGAAGACTACGAGCTGTGCTTGCGACTTTCTGAAGTAACACAAGTATACCACCTGCAAAAACCACTCTATTATTACCGCAATCATCCAGAAAGTATATGCCATCAGCACCAGATAGAGCAAAAACTTAATGCCCGTAAAGCTGTTGCTTGGGCGATCGCACGGCGGAGTTCAATCACCCGATCAGATTCATCCTCACAACCTACTTCTACTCGTCCAATTCGCCCAGTTTTGGGACGGATCATATCATTAGCCACACTTCCCCTCATCGCTACTATAAATGTTACGCCAGCCCAGGCACAAATTACCCCGGCGGCTGATGGTACAGGAACTTTGGTGACACCGACTGGCGTTCAATTGGATATCACGGGCGGTACATTATCTGGAGATGGGGCGAATCTCTTCCACAGTTTTAGTCAATTTGGACTGAACCCCGATCAAATTGCTAACTTTATTTCTCAACCTTCGATCCAAAACATACTAGGGCGGGTTACGGGGGGAAATCCCTCAATCATTAATGGTTTAATTCAAGTCACAAACGGTAACTCTAATCTATTTTTGATGAATCCTTCGGGTATCGTATTTGGTGCTAATGCTAGACTGGATGTTCCGGCTGATTTCACCACTACAACTGCCACAGGAATTGGTTTAGATGGCGGTTGGTTTAGCGCTTTGGGTTCCAATAACTATATCAATCTTGTCGGTAATCCCAGTACCTTTGAATTTGCCACATTACAACCAGGAAGTATTGTTAATGGGGGTAATTTAGCTGTATCCGAAGGGAAAACACTTTCTCTAATTGGGGGAAATACTATCAACACAGGGACAATGCAAGCGACTGGCGGCACGATTACGATAGCCGCCGTACCTGGAACCAGTCGCCTGCGCCTGAGTCAAGACGGACGAATTTTGAGTTTAGAGATATCAACGAATAATCCAGACTCCATCACCCCGTTAAGGTTACCAGAATTACTCACAGGGAGCAATGTCGAAACAGGTTTAACGGTTAACTTGGATAATCAGGTACAAACTATCGCAGGTACTGTAATTTCTCACCAACTTGGAACCGCGATAGTATCGGGAACGATGGATACTTCTGCTGACTCAGTGGGAGGAAATGTAGATATTTTCGGGACTGTTGTCGGTTTAGTGGATCAAGCCCAGATTGATGTTTCTGGTGATACAGGTGGGGGTGAAATCCGAATTGGTGGTGACTATAAAGGACAGGGTACATTTCCTACTGCTGATACAACTGTAGTCGGCAATCAAGTTACGATTAATGTTGATGCCAGAATCAATGGCAATGGTGGGCGTGTAATCGTTTGGTCAGATAATTTTACGCGATTTTCCGGTACAATCACAGCGCGAGGGGGTACAGAAAGCGGTAATGGTGGTTTTGTCGAGACATCGGGTAAAAACGTATTGGAATCCATTGGTGGATCAGTAAATACTAGTGCGGCTAATGGTTTACCTGGGAGTTGGTTACTCGATCCTTGGAATGTCACCATTACAAATGATGCTACCACTGGTACTTTTACGGGTGGAATTTTCACGCCTTCTGCTGAATCTCAAATCAATGTCAATGATATAGTAAATGCTCTCAATGGCGGCACTAATGTCACGATTACGACAGCAGGAGAGGAAGGAAATGAAGGAAATCAGGAAGGCACTATTACAGTAGACGCTGCCATTGATATCTTTTTGGATGCTGGGGATACAACGTTAAGTTTAGAAGCTGATAATGATATTATCATAAATTCTCCCATCAGTAATACCAGTGATATTTATGTCCTAAACTTGTTCTTCCAAGCTGAGAATAACATTGATGTTAATGCTGACATTAGCACAGCAGGTGGTAGCATTGAGTTTACAAGTAACAGTGGGACTATTAATACCACTGGAGGAACTCTTAATTCTAGCTCAACATTTACGAATGGCGGTGCGATTACTCTCAATGCACCGAGCGATATTATTACTGGTGCGATTAATTCATTTTTTGAGGGTGATAATTTTTACGGATCTGAAGGAGGGGCAGTCAACTTAGAAGCGGGTGGAAATATTCAGACGGGTGAAATTAATGCCTCTTCCATTAATACAGCATTCGGCAACATAGGAGATGAAAATTCCCAAGGGGGTGCTGTAGAATTAGTTGCATCAGGAACTGTCACAACAGATGGAATTAACACCTCAGGTAGCAGCAATGGTGAAGTTAATAGTATAGGTGGTTCAGTAACTATTGAGGCTGGAAGCGATATCGATGTAACAGGCATCATTAACTCCTCAACATCGTCTTCAGTGTTTGCTATTGAAAGTTCTGTGACTTCTGGTTCGGCAACGGGAGGATTCGTAAATCTCACTTCCGAAACAGGTTCTATCAATACTGATGGGATTAACTCCTCAGCATCTTCTTTGGCTTCTAGTGGTGCAGGTGTGGTTACTTCTGGTTTGGCAACAGGCGGGGAAGTAAACTTAAATGCGGCTGAGACGGTTCAAACCGGGGAAATTAAAACCACGGCATCTTCTTTTGCTTCAGATACAACCGGAATCGCAACAGGCAATTCAGTAACTTTAGAGGGAAGTAGCATTGTATTTGATAGTATCGACACGTCAGCGTCTTCTAGTTTAGCTGATGAAATTGGGGGTAATGTCAGCATTACTGCCAATGGTATTCCCGATGGTTTAGTCAGGGGTGTGGGAACAATTTCAGAAACGGATATCACGATTAAAACGGAAGGAAATACCGAGTTGGGGACAGTAGAGATTACCCATAATGGCGGCAGTAATAATGATCCATTTATCGTAGGAGATGCCAGCATTAATGGTTTGGCAGGAAGTATCAATACTGGCGATGATAATTCTTTGCCTTCAGGCTCATTTCCCGTTCTGCCAGAAGGCGGTGACGCAGATGATACTCCCAACGGTATTACTATCACTTCTGTTAATAGTCCACCCGAACTAACGCTAAATCCTACCCTACCCGACACAGAAGAAAATCAGCCCATTACGTTTACCTTTGAAGATTTACAGGCAACTCTAGAGGATGCAGATGGTGATACGAGTTTGTCAATTGTAATTGCTCAAATTAATGCCGGAACCTTGACGAAAAATGGTATCATCCTAGAACCTGGAGACACAATTGAGGAAGGAGATACTCTGGTATACACCCCGCCAACTGATGACACGGGCGACATTACAGCGTTTACCATTGTAGTTAGCGATCGCGTCTCCTTCTCTGAACCGCAACAGGTTAGTATTAACGTTGTTGATCCACCACCGCCACCACCGCCACCACCACCGCCACCACCACCACCACCGCCAGAGGAGGTCATCGAAATTTCACCGACTGCTCTAACCCAAAATCAAGTAGAAGAGGAAATTGAATCGTTCTCGGTTGTCCAAACCATCGCATCCAATCGCGTAAGTACCCCGATCAAAAGCGAGACAGAAGCGCGTCAAATTTTGAGTGAAATTGAACAAGCAACTGGGGCAAAACCCGCACTCATTTATGTCAGCTTTGCTCCCACGGAAATTTCGCAAAACACAAACTATACAGGATTAGAAACGAATAATACCGAGGAATATGATACCTACTTCAATCGCTCCGGACCTCATGTTACAATTGCCCCTCAAGATAGTGATCAATTAGAACTGCTGATCATCTCCGCCAAGGAACCCCCAATTCGGCGACGCATAGCCGGAGTAACCCGTGGGAAAGTCCTAGAAGTCGCTCAAGAATTTCGCCGCAACGTGACTAGCGTAACCATTCCCCGTGACTATCTCACCCCCTCTAAACAGCTTTATCAATGGCTAGTTGCTCCCCTAGAAGAAAATTTACAAGCCCAAGACATTGATAACCTCGCCTTTGTCATGGATGGGGGATTACGCTCTTTACCTGTCGCGGCGCTACATGATGGTGAAGGATTTCTCGTGGAACGCTACAGCGTTGGCTTAATGCCCAGTCTATCGCTCACTGATACTCGTTATGTGGATATCCGCAATGTTAGTGTCCTCGCCATGGGTGCTGATACATTCCAGGATCTGAACCCCTTACCTGCTGTACCCTTAGAATTAGCCGCGATCGCAGGTCCTTTGTGGCAAGGTAAAGCATTTCTCAACGAAGCCTTTACTTTAGAAAATCTCCAGCAAATCCGCTCATCCCAACCCTTTGGAATTGTCCACCTAGCCACTCACGGCGAATTTCAATCGGGTCAACCCTCTAACTCCTATATCCAGTTATGGAACCAAAAACTCAGATTAGATCAATTAGGGAAACTGGGATTAAACAATCCTCCCACAGAACTGTTAGTCCTCAGCGCTTGTCGCACCGCCTTGGGAGATAGAGAAGCCGAATTAGGGTTTGCTGGATTAGCCATACAAGCCGGAGTCAAGTCCGCCTTAGGGAGTCTCTGGTATGTTAGTGATGCAGGAACTCTGGGATTCATGACCAGCTTTTATGAGCATTTGCAACAAGCCCCGATTAAAGCCGAAGCCCTGCGGCAAACTCAACTTGCTATGCTTAAAGGTGAAGTCCGGTTAGAGGAAAAACAGCTAATTGCTGGGGATTTGCGGATTCCCTTAAACCCAGAACTCGCCAAATTAGGAGATCAAGACTTTACCCATCCTTACTACTGGAGTGCTTTAACCCTTGTGGGTAGTCCTTGGTAGTAGTAGTGTGGCACACCTAATTTGATGAATTAACATTGTGTGCAGAAATTTTAGGGGCGCAAAGCTTTGGACTCAATCATCCTTTCCAGTTGGCTGACTGACTAGATAAATGCTAAGACTGATACGGTAGACTGACAAAAAAACATGGGCAGAAAAATTGTCGGAATGATTAGTAGTTATCATGGACTTAATCAAGCGGACTGGCTATGGCAACAAACGCCCAACCCTTGTGGAGTCTGGGACAAAATTCAAATGCTATCCCAAGCCTCTGAGCCTGATTTTCTGCTGATGTACCAATATTCGTTTCCCCAACCTCGCCCTCAACTGCCGTGGTGGAAAGGTTTACGCCAAAAAAAGAGTTCAAAACCTGATGTAGCCTCCCAGTTACGCAACGTTCCCAAAGAGCGAATAATCTATTTATTACGAGAACCGCCCCTGGAAAAAGTTGTTCAAACTAATCGGGCAAATTATGAAGCCGCGAAAAATTATTGTGGTTACATTTCAGGTCCGGATGATTTTGCCCCAACGCCTGATTATATGCCCGCGATTTGGTATCACGCCAATTCGTTCCGAGAATTAAATGAAATGATACCACCGGAAAAAATACATACTTGTAGTTGGATCACCTCCGGAATCGATCGCACCGCTGAACATCGTAGACGTTTAGCGTTCTTACAATCATTACGGGAGAGTGGATTTGAGTTTGACCTTTATGGGCGCGGATTACCCGACTGGGCGCAGGGAAAGGGTAGCCTGAAAAACAAATGGCATGGCATGGCATCTTACTACTATAATCTCGCGATCGAAAACTATGCTGGGAATGATTGGTATGTCAGCGAAAAACTCTGGGATGCTCTACTCGCATGGTGTTTACCCATCTACTATGGGGGTTCGGCGGCGGATAAATTACTGCCACCCGGAAGCTTTTTGCGGCTCCCGACGCTAGATGAGCAGGGCATCGCTTATATTAAAGAGGTAACATCCACACCGGATGCTTGGTATGAAGCCAAGGACGCGATCGCACAAGCTAGACAAATCATCCTACATAAACTCAACCTCCTGAACTGGTTATCTGATTTTGTCGCTAAATTTGATTGAACACCATGGACGGAATTTGTACCCTAGCCAGTGACCCAGTTTACGACCAACTGGTTGCCTTACTCAACAGTATTGAGGCAATTGTCGGGTCACAAATGCCTGTCTGTGTCTATCCCTACAACGACAACACAACAAAAATTGCGGCTGAAATTGCCCGTCGTCCCAACGTCCAACTCTATGATAATGTTGAGTCCATACAGCGCTGGGATCAGTTTGCTCAAAAGGCTTGGGATAGTCATCCCACAGCCCACCAACGTTGGCGTCAAATTGGCAGTAGCGGTTATCATCGATTTGGCACCCATCGGCGTTACTGTGCCTTTGATAGACCTTTTGATCGCTTCCTCTACATGGATGCGGATACATTGCTGATGTCGCCTGTCGAGTTTATCTTTGCTAAACTTCAGGACAATGACTGTGTGGTTTATGATTTTCAGCACAAAGATTTAACTCATGTATATAACATTGATTCGCCCAAGCTAACGCAAGTATTCCCCCCCGAAAGACTAAAAACAGAAATCTTTTGTTCTGGTTTTTATGCGTCGAAACAAAATCTATTTGATCAAGAACGACGAAACTGGATTATTGAGCAACTCGAAGCCGGAGATGCCGAAGTTCTTTACCCCATGGCACCGGATCAAACGCTCCTCAACTACATGATGATGAGACCGAATTTATCGCTCTATAACTTGGCTTTAGAGTTACCCAAGGAGAAAAAAACGGGATGCTGTGTAACATCAGCCCACTTTCAAGAAAATGAACATATTCTTTATGACAAAGGCAATCGACTCACCTACATGCACTACATTGGGGTTTCTTCCCAATTAATTGCTAAAGTTTGTGCTGGGGAAAACATTGATTTTCCTTATCGAGATTTGTTTTTACATTATCGCTATCTTCATGAACCAGAGAAAAAGCCGCAATTTACGACTCAACCCAAACTTTATAATCAACCCCCTAGTTTATCTCAGCGAATCTTGAAGAAGTTGAAATTATCTTAACTAAACTCCAAAATTAATATAACTAAAGAAAATGACCAAAAATCGCGGCATTTATATTACAGCCAATGACAAAGTAATCGAACAGGCGATCGCGCTGCTCAAAAGTATCCGCTTCCATGATCCTGATACGCCGATTTGCTTAATTCCTTACGATGATAAATATCAAACCATTGCTAAAATCTTAAAAGACTCCTATCAGGTAGAATTATATCAAGATTTAGACTTTATCGAACGTCTTTCTAATCAGTTATACGAAATATTTGGCAAAGAATTTTTTGCTCGACCCAATCAATTCCGCAAACAAGCTTGTTGGTTTGGTGCTTTTGATAAATTTATTTATATCGATACGGATATTGTTGTTTTTGACAAAATTATAGAAACAACGAACTACTTAGATAACTATGATTTTATTTGCTATGACTATCAACATAGCGGTGGAATCAAAAATGTATTTACGCCAAAAGTCTTAGAAGACGGTGTATTTAGCGAAAATGATATTCAGGATATGTTTAATGGTGGGTTTTGGGGAGCCAAGAAAAATACGATATCTGAGGAAACACTCTATCAAACATTCACGGAATGTGCCTCTCATCCGGAATACTTTGACTTTTCCCAAAAAACCTCCGATCAACCTATCATTAACTACATGATATTGAAACACGTTCCCCAGCGGTTTAATATCGTGCGCCGCCCCGGTGGTGCGCCAGGAAGTTGGGCGGGTAGCAAACATTTTCAGGTTCAAGATCATCACCTAATTGATCCGAATGTCAATCAACCCCTAGACTATTTACACTGGGCAGGGATTCGCATCCAACCAGGTTGCCCCTATTGGGATATCTGGAAATATTATCGCTATCTTGGTGAAGATATCCCTGATGATGAATCGTTACAAACCCCACCATCAAAAAATCTATGGCAAAAACTCAAAGGAACCATAAAACGAAATGTTTAACAATATAAGTTTTCACATTACGGCAATATCGAGTAAAGTGACAGGCTCTCCAGTAATCCGGTTCTTCCGGACTTACTATGCCAAACTGTTAGTTAAAATGGCTTCAGATCTAGTTATACCGTGATTTTATGCCTCAACAGTCTAATTTGACTCAAAATAACGTCCAAAAACCTTGCTTAGCAAGGTTTTTGGACGTCGTCTGAGGCAATTTAGCATAATTTGTCCGGAAGAACCGTTATCCCTGGTATTGAGTGAATGAGTTGGACATGAGTAATGATTTTATATGTTTTGTTATTCCCTAACTTGCCTCATTGATGCTTGCCTACTTCCTCAAGTTTCCCACGCTGAATGAAAGAAGTCTCGCTCACACACCATAGCATAGCGATAGTTTGATTTCACGGAGGCTGAGAGTGAGGCGTATTGATCTGTCAACCGCTCTAATTGCTGCGCTAACTGCTCAAACTCTGGATTACTATACGTGCGAATCCAATCCGTATAGGGGTGTTCTGGAATACCATCTTTAGCTAATTCTTGACCCAAAAACCCATACAAGCGCATACAGGGTGTCATGGCTACTGTAATTAAACCAATCTCACTTCCCCAAGCCGTTGCCAACAAGAAGTCAGTATAACGCCGCGTCGCTACGGCGGGTTCAATCTGGTGCAAGCTGACTCCCCAGGCTGTGGCATAATTCTGATGCAGGCGTAGTTCTTCGAGAACGCCACCAGCGAGATTATGGAACGTGTTAAATTCATCCCAGTCGGAACATTTAGCGGCGGCTACACTATAAGCGCGAGCAAACGCTTCTAAGAAAAAAGCATCTTGACCCACATAGTAAGCAAATTTCCGACGCTCAAGTGTCCCTGTAGCGATACCTTGGACAAATGGGTGTGTTAGACACTCCTTTGCCAAGTCTTGATTGGATTGCCATAAATCGCTGCTAAGTGTCATAACCCTTATTTATTGCCATGGACCCAGATGTTGTTCGGGAAGGGTTGGCAGTTGTAAGACTGAAGGGATCGGTGTTTTGTCAAATCCACCGTCTACCGATAGATACACACAGAATGTAACCGCGATCGCTAGCAGTAGTCTTTCCAGCATAACCCACTCCTCTCATTGTTGCTCTTGTGAGCTGTCAACTGCCAGTATCTTCTCACTATCTGTGATTTCAATTAAGGGACTGGTGATGCAAACCGTTAATTTTTTGTGATGATAGTCTAAGCTTTAGGTGATAGGAGTCATCAATTCTAGAGCGTCGGGTTTAGCAAGAAGTCAAACGTTATGCCATGACATTTAAAGTCTTTCCCCCTCTCATCCTGTTTACCTCTCTGTGGCTAAACCCCTCAGCGCAAGGGTTTAATCCAGCACACCTAGAACAATTGCGACAAACAGGTAGCTGTGTCGAGTGTGATTTGAGTGGGGTACAGTTGCCGGATGCTCTGTTAAGCAATACTAATTTGAGGGGGGCTAATCTGGCTGGTGCTAATCTTATCCGTGCCGATTTAAGACGTGCCAATCTGGAGTATGCCAACCTGAGTGGTGCGAGTCTGATTTCTGCGAATCTTACGGATGCGACGTTAACCGGAGCTAATCTGATTGTGGCAGCATTAATCGGTGCGAATCTAACTCGTGCTAATTTGGCTGGCGCTGGATTAAATTTGGCTAAATTAGCGAGTACTAGCCTAGTTGGTGCAAACTTAAGTCTTGCTAAACTAAGGGCGGCGGATTTAAGTAATGCGAATTTGACGGCTGCTGATTTGAGGGGGGCTGACTTGAGAGGGGCTGACTTGGATAATACTATTCTGAATAACGCTAAACTTAGCTACGCCATTATGCCTGATGGCACTTTATTACCTTAATTTATTGATTTTTCCCTATTCCCTATTCTCTATTCCCTGTTGCCTATTCATAATTCAACTGTCTAACTAGAGCTTGCTGAATAAGTCATAAGTCGAGGTATGTAAAATCCTAGCCCTACAAAGTACCTGCTATGTATTGCTTAAAGTGGGGTTGGGCGTCGCCTCACGATAAAACGCGAATCTCCTTTTGGAGAGGAGAAGCCTACAGTCTAATCTTTGATTGACGGTAGGAGTACGTCACTCAATCCGACTATGCTTTCTCGGATTTTTAATAAGCCAGAGTTTCTAAGGTATCCCGCAAATATCGACGCACCCGATGCTCCAAGCTTCGATCCTGAAGATGGTGCGCGGCAGGATGCTCCATCTGCCAGCGTTTAAATCCAGAACTGGCTGCGATCGCTTCTTTGAGATTGTCCCAAACTGGACTGTCTGGGGAAAAGTTGTTGGATTCGGACATAGCTGTGCTTTTCATAAATCCTTGTTGTGATCTAAACAGAATGAGTCAGTAGCAATTCTTAAATGTTGTTTGTATTTTTTAACCTTAATTTCAGAATAACTGAGCTGCGTTGTTTAAATTGTTACATTTGCAACAACTGATTGCCAACATGCCCAGATTTTTAGACGAGTCATAAGTTTTGAGTGTTCCATACGTGATGCCAGAAGTGTCTGTAGGGGCGGGTTTCACTATTCTTTTTAGCGTTCTTAAGATCCCCATAAGGGTACTTGGTTCAATCCATCTGTTCAGGGGATGATTCAGCCGAGGATGACTCTGTTGCGATCGCAGGTAAAATTTGTTTGACCCGAAACCCTGGTACGGTAAACTTTTCTGGTATTTTTTCCACGGGATAAGGTTGAGTCGCTGCCCACTCTGCCTCACTCGTGAGCAGAACTTGCACCACAGAAAGAGGCACTTGTAAAAATAAGTGACTTGCCAGAAACCCTATTCCTGCCAAAACCAATCCAGCGATGCGCCATTGAACTGTCCAGGGAACGACACCTGCGGCTAGAGGAGCGATGCTATAAATTTGCCACAGTACCCATACCATAAAACCTGCTGCCACAATCGTCAGCAGGGGGTTGGTTTTCCGGTCAAATAAGCTCAGCAGTCGTCGCTGCGATTCCGTTAGGCGATCGGGTTTGAGAGCAACGATGAGCAAACTAAAAATATCAAAGGGGCGGGTCAATTGCATCCACAAAACTGGTGCGATACCGATAACTGCCACAACTAGGAGTTCTAGCCAGACTGGCAACAGGAGTTCACCCGTTGCCAGTCCTAAGGCGACCATCTCTAAGGTTAGGGGCAGTGCCGCTAAACCCGCCAAATGTATCCACAAGAACGGTTCAGACCAAAAAGAGCGCATCTGATTTCCTTTATCTTTTGTCATTAGTCCTTCGTCATTAACCAAGGACTAATCACCTGTGACCTAGGTCGCTGATAGAGTTCGGCGCTTGCTCACCATTTTGTAGGTTTCGATGATGTCACCTTCAGTCCAATCATTGAATCTATCGACACGAATACCGCATTCAAATCCGGCATTGACCTCTTTGACATCATCCTTCATCCGCTTCAGCGAATCAAGCACCCCTTCGTAGATCATTTGACCCCGGCGTTGCACTCGCATATTGCAGTTGCGAACCGCTTTGCCCGACTGTACGTAGCAACCTGCCACCGCACCGCGACCGACAGGGAAAACAGCCCGGACCTCCACTTGACCCAAGGGTTCTTCTACCAATTCTGGCTCCAGTAACCCTTCCATGGCTGCTTGAATGTCATCCAAGAGGTTATAGATAATGTTGTATTCGCGCACATCAACACTCTCTCTTTCCGCAGCGGATCGAGCGCCGTGAGCCAAAGTGGTATTAAAGCCAATGATTACCGCACCACTAGCCGCCGCTAAGTCAACATCAGTTTCGGTGACTTCTCCAGCCGTCGCTAGTAGCACTCGGATTTGAACTTCATTTTGGGGTAACTGTTTTAGTGAACCCAGAATGGCTTCGACGGAGCCTTGCACATCTGCCTTCAGAATCAAGTTGAGTTCTTTGAGTTCTCCTTCTTGAGCTTTGGCAGAAAGGCTATTCAGGCTGACTCGACGGGAGGACATCACCTGTTGCAGGCGAGACTCGCGTTGTTCTTGGCTTCTGGTGTCCGCAATGGCGCGAGCTTCTTTTTCTTGTGCAAAGACCTCAAACTCATCACCTGCTGCCGGGACATCACTTAAACCCAATACCTCTACGGCAAAGGAGGGAGCCGCCTCGTCTACTCGTTTACCTCGGTCATCGGTCATGGCTCGTACTTTACCGAAGACCGATCCCGCAACCAAGGTATCACCCACCCGCAGCGTGCCATTTTGCACTAACAATGTGGCAACTGGACCTCTGGATTTATCCAGGTTGGCTTCAATGACCGTACCTTTGGCTAATCGGGCGGGGTTAGCGGAGAGTTCTTCAATGTCAGAAACGAGCAGGATCATTTCCAGGAGCGTATCCAAGTTTTCTTTTTGGATAGCACTTACGGGCACCATGATCGTTTCACCGCCCCATTCTTCTGGCACTAATCCATGTTCCATTAACTCCTGCTTCACCCGGTCAGGTTGTGCCCCTTCCTTGTCAATTTTGTTAACAGCCACCACAATCGGCACCTCAGCGGCTTTGGCATGGCTGATTGCTTCTCTGGTTTGCGGTTGCACCCCATCATCGGCGGCGACGACCAAAATGGCAATATCGGTCACTCGCGCTCCCCGTGCCCGCATCGCCGTAAAGGCTTCGTGACCTGGAGTATCGAGGAAGACCACCTGTTGGACTTGACCTTCATGCTCCACATCGACATGGTAAGCACCAATATGCTGGGTAATTCCACCTGCTTCGCCTTGTGCCACTTTGGTTTCACGAATGGCATCGAGCAGCGTGGTTTTACCGTGATCGACGTGACCCATGATTGTGACCACCGGTGGACGCCGCACCAGGTATTCCAAGTCAGCCGCATCCAGCATTTCGGTTTTAGCGGCTTCTGATTCTGCTTCTTCTGTCTGAACATTAACGCCCAGTTCTTCGGCGACCATTTGAGCAGTGTGCAGATCCAGAGTTTGGGTGATATTCACCGCCAATCCCTTGAAGAATAGCTGTTTAATAATTTCAGTTTCGGCAATCTCCAGCTTAGTCGCCAGTTCTCGAACGGTTAGCGAATCGTTTAACACAATTTGCTCAGGGCGTTCAGAGACTTCTTGCTTTTCACGCCTGCGATCGCGACTCTCTGGTTTACTGGTTTTAAATTCTGGCTTTTTCCTAACCTGACTGGCTGCCGTTGGTGGCGGAGTCTGTCCCGTTTGAGATTTAGGTTTAGGAGGACGAGCCACCGACATACTGATAGCTGCAGGGGTGTCAGTTTCTTGGTCGTCACCATCGAACTCTTCCTCATCCTCTTCGATCAGTTGAGGTCGCCGCTTGAGCTTAGCCGCTTTTGCGGGTTTAGCTCCTTCCCGCTCTTCTTCTTCATCAATCCATTCACGTTTTTTCGACTGACGTGGCGGCGTGGGTCGCTTGACTTTGGAAGCGTTGAGTTCTGGGGCTTCCAGAAGGGTTTCTGTCTCCTCATCGACCGCCCCTGGCTTCTGTTCCCGCGAACCCGAATCGATAGCCGCCACTTCAATGCTGTCATCCTGACGAGTCGGTCGGGAGCGTCTGGGGGGGGCTTGTAGTTTAGGAACGGGCTGAGCTGGAGCTTGAGGACGCGCTGGGGCGGGAGCTTGAGGAGGAGTTGGCGCTTCAGGAGAACTCGCCAATTCAGTCGGCTGAGGCTCCTTAGCCGACTCTGATGGAGTCTCATCTGATCGATCGCGCTTCAATTTCGGTCGTTCGACCTGGGTGGGCTGATTTTGTTTCGGTGACGCTGGTCGAACGGGGGGTTGGATAAGTTGGGGTTTAGCTTCCACTTCAGCTACGGTAACGTTCTCCTGTGACCCTTGAGATGGAGTTGGTGTTTCTGACTCAGGATTGTCCTCGTGCAAATTCACTGGTGTCGGTCGATTGAGCGGGGCGGGTGGACGTGGTGGATTCACAGTTGGCTTAACGGGGGGTTGAGCAGACTTTGACCCAGGTGCGGAGCCCTGGGAAGAGCTAAAACTGGAACGAGGCTTAGGCTTAACACTCAGAATTTGCTGTTTGCGCTGATTGTTAGAATGCCCATCTGTATGGTTAGCAGATGCTGAGGTTGTTTGGTCACGACCTTTGAGGCTGGTGATCCCCTCGGCATATTTTTCCGCCGCCGCTTTGATTCGCTCAGCTTCAGATTCTGTAATCGTGCTACTGTGACTCTTGACTGCAATATGAAGTCCTTCGCAAATATTCAAAATGTCCTTGTTGTCCAAATTCAATTCCCGTGATAATTCGTAAATTCTGACTTTGCCGTTGTTCATCCACTATTCCCCCGTCGTACATATTGTTACACCATAACTAAATGATTGAAAGCGTGCGTGGTCATTGGTTTTCCTGCCGGATTGGCTTAAATCAATAAGGTGTCGTTTAAGAGTCTACTCGATAACTCACCAATAACTCATGTTACACAGGCGCTCATTGAGTGTGAGCCAATTGGATATCTCTACACTCTTATCAGATCCTGGATGGTTAACTTACAAAAATCTTAACAAAACTAGATTCATTTTCTCGACCCTGAGTGTTGTCCTCAGGTAGGAGTTGCTAGCTTGATCAGGGTCAGACTCACCTCCGAACACCATTGGTAATGGTACTCCTCTACTATCCTAGCGATTGCTTAGGTTCATTGAGAGCATCGCTGGGGTTTTTTGAATGGATTGGATCAATCGTTGCTGCGTTGGATGCTCCAGGGACTAGGTTCCAAACGTTGCCATAGTCTTTGATAAATTTCATCGGGAACCGAGGTCCTCAGCGATCGCCCCAATCGATTTTTCTTCTGAGCGGCTGACAGGCAACTCGATTGAGGACAGATGTAAGCCGAACGTCCCATTCCCTGATCTAATTTTATCTGTCGCGATGGATGGATTCGCACAACCCTCCAAAATTCTTGTTTTGGAGCCACGCAGCGACAACTCAGACAACGTCGGTAATTGGGTTCCATAGGATGCGGACAACGATTTTCCTGTAGGCTCAAAGAGCTTGATCTTCACGGCAGAGCCTATTGCGGTGAACTAGGGCGGTGAGGAGGGTGTCTTGAGCGACGGTATATACCAGCTTCCATGACAATCTCTCCCCGTTCCCTATTGATCAAGTCAGGTGCAAAGATTCAACTCCCTTAAACAGTCTACTGCCTTGGGTTGATCCCCCTAAGATTAGGACAAAATATCTTCCTCTTCTCCTTTAGCAAATTCTTCCTCAGCTAGGGGTTGAGGATTTGTCACCTTTGACTTTAAATCGGCTGGTGAGAGAGTCTGTTCCTCTAGTTGCTCCTCCTCCTCCTCTTCATCGGCTAGTTCCGCTTCCGTCTCAGCTACCATGGCTTGTAACTCCTGCATTTTCAGGTGTTCGGCTTCGTGGTCGTACTTAGCAATATCTTTAATATCAATCTTCCAACCGGTGAGACGAGCAGCTAAGCGAACATTCTGCCCTTCTTTGCCAATGGCTAAACTGAGCTGGTCTTCAGTGACCAAAATGTGAGCTTGACGCCCTTCTGGATGCACCAATAATACTTCCTCCACTCTCGCTGGACTCAGAGCATTAGCAATATAGGTAGCGGGATCAGGCGACCAGCGAATGACATCTATTTTTTCGCCGCGCAATTCATTGACGACCACTTGAATGCGCGATCCCCTAGCACCGATACAAGCTCCCACGGGATCAACATCCCGCTCTAGGGTGTCCACAGCAATTTTAGTCCTAGGTCCGACATGACGTGAGGGCGGATTGGCTTCTCGTGCCACCGCCACAATCCGCACAACTTCATCTTCGATTTCTGGGACTTCATTGGCAAATAGATAGACAACTAAACCAGCCGAAGCTCGAGAAACCACAAGCTGAGGTCCACGGTGAGGACCTTCACGCACTTTTTTGAGAAAAACCTTAAAGGTACTGCCAATGCGATAGGTATCGTTGGGTAATTGTTCGCGCTTGGGCAGTTCGGCTTCTACTTCCGGCTGACCAAAGCCGCTGCTAATCGCCATGATCACCGATTGCCGCTCAAATCGTAGCACTCTGGCTTGGAGAACCGTTCCTTCTAACTCTTCAAACTCTTCTTGGATCAACTTGCGCTGTTGATCTCGTAGTTTTTGGGAGAGTACCTGCTTGGTTTGAATCGCTGCCATTCGACCAAAATCACGTTGATCTGGCGTAACATCCAGGACTACCGAGTCACCTAATTGTGCCTCTGATGCCACTTCTTGAACTTCTTTTAGGGAAATATGATGATCGGTGTTGCCAACTTCCTCAACAATGGTTTTGGTACAAAGAATGCGGAATCCTTCTTCTTCAATATCTAAATCGACTTCAAAGTTGTTAAAGTATTCATCATCAAAATGAGGTCGCTCCATGCGTTGCGCTCGACGATAGCGCTCGTAGCCTTTGATCAGTGCTTCTCTCAGTGCCTGTTGGACTGCCGATTTGGGTAAATTATGGCTTTGAGAGATCTCTTCGATCATCTTTTTTAATCCAGGCAGATTAACGATAGACATAGGCAAATCTCCATAAACTGTTTGTTTTGGGTCGTTAATAACCCATGACCAATGCTCAATGAGTAATTCCTAATGGTCTAAAGGGGTTTAACCCTGCTCATCGAACTGCACTTTAGTCACTTGATCGCGAGGAATGGCGATCGCCCGTCCTTTTCGGTTGAGATATACGCTGGTATCATCCCGGCGAATTAATTGCCCTCGCCATTCTTTATGTCCTTGATAAGGTTCAGCGGTGTTGACCACTACGGAAAATCCTTTAAAGGCGATGAAATCTCGGTCTGTCGTTAGCTCTTGCGAGATCCCAGGACTAGAAATTTCCAAAACATAGGCATCTGGAATAAGATTCACGGCATCTAGTTCTGCTTCTAAAGCCCGACTCATGCGTTCGCAGTCATCTACGCCCGTGTCGCCGTCGCGGCGGCGGATATCTATCCGAAGTACAGGTGGGCGTCTATTCGTGTGAAAAACCGCCCCAACGAACTCCAATCCCAATTTTTCGGCTACTGGGGTGGCCAAATCGATTAGTTGTGGAATCAGGGGATAAGTCATAGAAAAACTTCAACAAAAAAAGTGGGTTCAACCCACCTCCAGGTAAAATTTCTTCCAAGAAGCCTAGCGACGATTGACACAATCTCTACCCTGCTTGTGTACTTGGGAAAAGTTTTACAGCTCCGTTACATAAGACTTACCCAAAGTTACCCACAAGTGGACATCCCTGACGCTTACTTCCTGCTTCACCCTGGCGGTGACGGCACTCAACCAGTCCACAGGCTCTCCCCCACCTAACTGGCGGCTATTTTTTCACTTACCTAACCGTGGTTTTTGGCTGGATAGGTATACCAATAAAGTATACATACTCTTGGCTGACCCATTCTATCAGAACAAATATATACCCAATTTTGGGTAACAATGGATAAAAGTGTCCAGCTTTTTGGTTACAGCTACATGCCCCCAGACTCCGACATCAGGATAGAGTGACTTCCGTTGCTATGTTCGAGTTTAGCGCAATCTTAGCCTGTTGTGGGATCGGTTTACCACAGGCAAAGGGTCACGACGGTGGAGTTTTGATTGTTGAGTGTTGAGTTAATCCCCCTATCTCTCTCACCTCCCTCATCTCCCTCATTTGCTCAAAAACTACCGATGTTACTTTTGACGAATTGCCCGGGTTTGGTCAAGAATTTCCTCTAAGTCCTCTTGGGACAAACGCTTGACGTAATTGATTTTGACTTCCTCTAAGAAGGCGTTGAGCAAGTATTGAATTTCCTCTAAAGTTTTCTGGGTCTGAATTTGGGAACCATAAGCTTCGCCAATATGGCTAATCAATCGTTGCAGAATTTGATCCCCAACTGGATCATCTGCGATCGCGGCATCTAATCCACTGTAAACCGCTTGGGTAATTTGTTGCACCAGTCGCTCGATGAGCTGATTGCGGATTGTTTCTACACCCGGTATTCGCTCTAGTCCCTGATACGCTTGTGACTGGTTGATAATTTTATCCAAGTTATGGTGCAGCAACGCTTCCACATCGGGACGGATGGTGGGAAGAACCTGCTCAACAGTCATCTGTACCATTATCTTGGTCAGTGCTGCCACTTCGTCGGTTTCGTTGAGATCGATGTAGGGGCGAACCTCCCGTTGCTGTAGCAAATTCGCGATCTCTCCTTGGCGAATGGAATATTGGAGTTCGTTAATAATCTGAATTACCACGACTTGGGTCATGTCGCCAGCGATTTCAGCGACAAATCCTTGACGCACTTGTTTTTGAATCGCACTCAAATCAACTAACTTTGCCTGATCCAGCCGAATCGTCACCGGGATGATCCGCAGCCAGCGCCACAGGGGAATCAGCAGAAATATATCATACCAACGCCATAACATGGCATCCAGCCAACTAACCCCGGTGCGACGGCGACTGATCAACCAGGTACGTGCCAGAAATTCTGTTAAAAATAGAGCAAAAAACGGGAAATCAAGGAGTCCAAAATAATCGACAAAATCCCCAGTTTCTCCAATGGGACGGTAGTAGTTGGCGGCAATCAGGGGACGAATTTCCTCATTGAAAAATTGGAGTTCGTCATCGGGATCTTTAGCGGCTAAATTTTCTATACTCCAAAACTCTATAAATGCTTCTTTCGCTGAATCCTCTTCAGTGCGAATATGCTCTCGCATCTTGTTCTTGATTTTTTCTAGATCACCCGTTTTATCGGCAAGTTGGAAGGGGTTTGTCTCAATCATTTCTACGCTACGTTGGCGTAGATCTTCCAGAATTTGGGCAACTTCAGGAGATTTTAAGCTTCTCAGCTTACTGCTTAAGTTGGTTGCATCAATCTCCGCTTCTAATTCATTAACCTTGTCCAAATACTGCTCTGTGTCTCGGTAAGGTTGAATACCCTTTACTGGGTCATACCACTGTGTAATCGGAGGTAGGGGAACCTCTAAGGACAAACCGGGCAAACTAACCGGACCGATGTCAAAACTAAATAACTGGACTTTCCCATGTAGCCAAAAATCTCGTAGAGGCAGGTAGGTCAAGTCAAACAAGACTAAGAGGTAGTTGAGCGAAGCCAAAAGCGCCATCACTCGTTCAAACCAAAGGGCGCGATGGACTTTACGTTTGCTTTTGTTTGGAGTCAGTCTTTGTAGGGATGACATATTTTTTAAGGCTAAACCAGCACCAAGTTTTGACATAACTGCCTATAGCCAAACTTGGGCTGATCAGAAGGGATGCACGTTAAGTGCTGACTAGAAATATCAATCCTATGGGTGATAGGGTTTTCTGTCAAACGAGCTAACTCTTGGTTAGCTTGGCAGTTGGAAACCGCAGCTACACAAACGAAACCCGCCTACGCGGGTCTCCATATCCTTAATTTTTTCTTTCCTGTTAACTATGGAAAAACTCGTTAACTATGGAAAAACTCGACCTGGATGGGTCATGGGAGCGCTAGGACTATTGTAGATATCCCATTCCTCAATCCCCCGATCGCACAAAATAGTTTTGGCGTGCTGGATTTGCTCCTCTGTTCCATGAACCAGAACCAGATAATCCCCGTGAGAGAGGCGATGGCTATAGCGTTTGGCTTGCTCTTCGGGAACGCCTAAGTTAGCCAGTAGACCCACCAAACCACCCGCTGCTGCACCAATAGCACCTCCGCCTAATGCAGAAGCGATCACGGCGGCTTCGGTTCCGACAAATACCACCGGACCAACCCCAGGAACCGCTAAGGTGACTAACCCAACCAGCAATCCAGTCAATCCGCCCAAGACACCCCCAGCTACAGTCCCTGTGGCTGCATCTCTAGCTTTTTCATGACTCAACGGATCAGTTACTCTCACCCCAGCCACCTGATCGGGATGTTCGGCGTCTTTGGCAATAACCGAAACCTGGTTCATCTGAAATCCAGCCGATTTTAACTCATTGAGAGCATTTTTTAAATTTTGCTCGTAAGAAAAGACGCCAATCGCTCGCTGAGTTTGCTTTCCGGGTGCTGTTGACGGGGGAGACGGGGTTACACCTGTCGGCGTTGCACCCAAGGGTTCGCCAAAGGGTCCTGTGTACGCGGCGCCTAGGGGTGTAGGATATCCAACCTGAGCAGCAGTCGTTGGGTGAGTATAGGTGGAAGGTGGGGTATTCACCGTCGGACGCTCATAACTTCTCCACTCTTGAATTCCTCGAGGTTTCAGGATAGAAGCCGCACGGGTGATCTGATCGGGTGTGCCATCAACTAGGATTAAATAATGTCCTTTTTCTAAGCGATCTTGATAAACTTTAGCTTCGGCTTCCGGAACTTCCAATCCAATTAGCGCCCCAAATAAGCCTCCAGCAGCACTACCAACAGCCCCACCCAGAAGTGTATTGCCAATGACCGACGCCGCTGCACCCCCGACTAAAATGGGTCCTACTCCCGGAAGCGCGATCGCACCTAAAGTACCAATTAAACCTACGATACCTCCTGTAACTCCCCCCGCAACCGCACCAGCCGCAGCACCTTCACCCGCTTCATTTTCGGTATCATCTTGCACATCCACTCCGGCAATTTGCTCCTCATTCCGGGCAATGACTGATACTTGGTTCATGGGAAAATCAGCATCCCTCAGATGCTCTAGAGCATTTTCAGCAGCTTGTCGGCTGGGAAAGACACCCACACCTCGCTGATATTGACCTAATGTCATAGTATCTGCCTCCATCTATCTATAGGTTTTCACCCTGATACCCCTATTTCTACATTTCTGTTGCAGATATTCATCAATCGTGCGAGATAACCCACATCAGCAACTTGTCCATCTGTAGGAAGAAAGAATTGTCTGAATTATGAAGAAATTATGAATTATGAAGGATGGGGTAGTCGAGGCGGGTTTAATCAAATTTGGGTAAGGCAAGAAACGATAGTAGTAAAACCCGCCCCTACACAACCCTGATAACTCCATCTGATTCCTATCGTCTGTGCCCTGAACAAAGGACGAATGACGAATAACAAAGGACAATCCACGGAAATTGCGACTCATGGGTTCGGTTCTACGACCCCAGAGAGATGATGAGTGCCAGTATCCTCATAGATAGACAAGTAGAACTGGTTGTTCATGGGGATAGATAGCGGTGCAAAAGTGGTTGTTACCAAACATCAGTGAAGTTTTAGCTCAGAATACGCAGACTGGAGTCAACAATCCGGTCGAATCTCAGGTTGAACCTGCGAAGGTTGTCATGGATAAAGGACAGCGCAGTGAGACCAGTCGCCGGATGAGACAACAGACGCGATCGCAACGAGAATGGCAGAGTGCGATCGCGTCTCTGGAACAGTTACTCTTACAACTCCTTTGCCAACGGGATCAAGCCGACAATTCAACCTCCCTAAACGGGTTAGTTTTAGCTGGTCCTGCACCCGTTTTAAGTCACTCAGATCTCCTTTCCCATTTCCAAACTGGGGTGTTTACCACTGAAACCCTAAACCCCTGGAGTTTTATGCCCTTTCAATTGCCTCCAGCTCAACCGGAAAGGACTCAAGGTACGGTTAATACCACATATCAACTCCGGTTGTTTCCGGCTGACTCGTTGAGCACAGAGCAGTTTTGTTTGGTCTTTACCCGTGGCTTTAGTTTAGTCATGGCGGCGGGAGAAGACCAAAATGGTGTACCTGGATTTCGCTTCTCCTTTGATCCCAAGGATGTGCAAAAAGCTTGGGCGTCTCTCTATCCTCGGTTGTTATTAGCCAATCCCCATCAACTGAGTTATTTAAATACATTAGTTAAGCAGTTTGCCCCCCAGCTCCCGGATTATCAGATTGTCATGGAATTTGGGCGCCAGTTGCTACAAAATATGCCCGAATCTTCCCCGGAAATTAAGAATGAAACCATAGCTGTAACTCCGAGTAATTCAGTCACTCAATTATCTAAAGACCCTTCTTACAGTGAGACAATTGAAGACCGGGATTGGCAACCCTTAGCTAAATCAGAAACCCGTGTCAATCATCGAGTATCCCAGCTCCGCGAAGCCACCCCAGACATTGAACTTCTGCAAGCTTTAACCCATGAAGTCCGCACACCGCTGACGACGATTCGCACGTTAACAAAATTATTATTAAAACGTCGAGATTTAGCGCCAGAAGTTATTCGGCGCCTGGAAATTATAGATCATGAATGTACAGAACAGATTAACCGGATGGAGTTAATTTTTAAAGCCGTTGAATTAGAAACAAAAGCGGTTAAAGAAGCCCCTGTTAATCTCACATCAATGTCGTTGGCTCAAATTTTCCAGAACAGTATTCCCCACTGGCAAAAGCAGGCACAAAGGCGTAATGTTAGCTTAGATGTCGTATTGCCGCAAAATCTTCCCACAGTAGTGAGTAATCCGTCAATGTTGGATCAAGTATTGACGGGTTTAGTGGAGAATTTTACCCGCACCTTACCTGCAGGTGGTCATATTCAGGTGCAGGTAACACCCGCCGGAGACCAGTTAAAATTGCAATTCCAGTCTCAACCTGACCCAGAAAATTTGGGGAATGCTGATGCGTTGGGACAGTCAACCTGCCAGACGTTAAAATCAATTGGTCAGTTACTAATGTTTCAGCCAGAAACAGGCAGTTTAAGTTTGAATCTGAACGTGACCAAGCACATGTTCCAAGCATTAGGAGGTAAATTAATTGTGCGTCAGCGACCCCAAGCGGGAGAAGTGATGACGATATTTTTGCCCTTGGAAGTTGGGAATAATAGCACAAATCAAGGCGGAATATTAGTATAGTTTCGGGGTTCATCCCATTTGGGTTAAGTCAGCAATGCCTAATGTAGATAGATGCTCTGGAAACACTTTCAAAGGTTAAATATCTTGGGGGTATTCCTTCCATAATGAAGTCGTGATATTTAGACTTCGATAATCGCCATCTCCCAAAATCAAGTGATCAACTAAAGGCAGATCGATTAGCTGCGCCCCCTGCAAAAGCTGTTTGGTCAGAAAAATGTCTTGCTCAGAGGGTTCAACACTACCTGTTGGGTGATTGTGCGCCACAATAAACCGTGTCGCTCCATGGCGCAAGACGGCTTGTAAAATTTCACGGGGACAGGCTAATGTCTGTGTTGCTGTACCAATCGAGATGAGTTTAATCCCCAATAAGTGATTTTTCACATCCAACAGTAACACGGCAAAACGCTCCTGAGTTTGCCACATTAACTCGTGACTCAAAGCCGCCGCTGCCGCTGTGGGACTGTCAATTATTGTGCCTTCTGTCGGGCGAGACTGAAAGGCTCGTTTTCCCAGTTCAATGGCGGCTAGAATGGTGGCAGCTTTAGCGGGTCCGACGCCATGGATACGCATTAACTCGTGGGCTGAGATATCTCGCAATACTGCCATGGGATCGCGCTCATCTTGACTCAATTGCTGCAAAATATATTGTCCTAAACCTACTGCTGAAAGCTTACCTTTTCCCTGACCTGTGGCAAGCAAAATGGCAATTAGTTCCGCCGTCGCCAAATTTTTGGCACCAATCGCCATTAATCGTTCGCGTGGACGTTCGCTAGCAGGAATATCCGCAATTCTCAGGCTATAGGTCATAACGCTACCCCATCATTCCGGGACAAGCCGGTCATTATCAGGTTTGGTTGAATACTTACACTTTGGTACTCTTTAAGGCAGATGGCAGAATGCTCTAGGGCGGAAGGTAAGGAGTAAGGTGGCAAGGTAAAAGTCAAGAATCACTGTCTAGACGGATATGATATCATGGCTGCAATTGAATTGCTATATTAATAGAGTTTTGGACTCAAATTTGTAAAGTTAGGTGATTGAGGATTGGGGATTGGGGAAGAGGAGATGTGACTTTTGAGCCGCCATTAATTGTAGTCTTTTCACCGCTAACTGTGGTAACTGAATCGAGGCTCTAACGGTGATGTAGATTGTTCAGGAGTTTTATATCAACATATCGGCTATCTCCAGCATCTCCGGCGAGAACGGTAAAGGGTTGATCAGGTTCTCCGAGATGATTTAACACGAGTACCGCTTGGGCAAAATCTTGGTCTTTTGTATAGTTGTTGAGTGTAATCATCGTGGTGATACCCGCTTGCGTCGCCGCAATTAAACCCTGATCAGAGTCTTCTATCGCTAAACAATCTTGGGGTAGCAAATCCATTTGCCGCAGTACATAGTTGTAAATATCTGGGGCGGGTTTTTTCGCCGGGACGATATCACCCGCCGCGATCAGGTTAAACCACGCCGGACTCTCCTCCCCTAGGGTATGCTGCAAAAGGGTGGTTACATTAGTAGGGGCGGTAGTGGTGGCGAGCGCTAACCGAATTCCTTGCGATCGCGCCGCTTTAATCAATCGTTGCACACCGGGACGCAGGGGAATCGCCCCCGTGGCGATAAGTTGCTGATAATGGTGAGTTTTCGCCCGGTGCAGATTCGCAATGAACTCGTCGAAATTGGCGGGAGGTGGGAAATCAGGGCGGTATTGGTTCAAATAAAAGCGGATACGTTCTTTCCCGCCAGCAACTGCTAGTAATTCACTATAGAGGGAAACAGACCAATCCCAATCAAATCCAGCTTCAGCAAAGGCGCGGTTAAATGCTATACGGTGTCCGTCTTGTTCTGTATTCGCTAATGTCCCATCTACGTCAAAGATTAATGCTCGAAGTTTGGTCATTGGTCATTGGTCACTGGTCTTATGTCAGCAACTATACCGACATAAGACGGAAACACGCAAGCGGCTTCTGGAAGTGAACAAAACCTTTCTTTGAGAAAAGAGTCGGACAAACAATGTAAAATCCCCCAACTTTTAAGCGGGGGAGCCGCTTATCCGATCAAGGGACAACTAAGCGTTTTTCGTAACCAGACCGTAGATGAACAAGACGACCATCGCGCCTACAATTGCCACTAGGAAACCCCACCAGGTAAAGCCTGTAAAACCGACTCCAAAGAGTAAGTTACCAATCCAGCCTCCAACTAAAGCCCCAACGATTCCCAGTACTATGGTAGCGAGGATACCACCGCCTTGGTGTCCTGGATAAATTGCCTTCGCGATCGCACCAGCGATAATTCCTAAAACAATCCAGGCTAAAATTCCCCTAGTAATGTCCTCCTAAATTTAATGATTTAATAATTAATCACTCAGAATTTACTAGACATTCTTTTAAGATCATCAACAAACGTATGGAAAGTTATCTATCCTAAGAAAGAAGGTTTATAAGCTATTTACATTAATTAAATAAATGAGAGATTATTTTCCTACTGGCATGGCACAGCTAAAATTGGGGAATAGATATTACGGTTAAATTGGGCGCACAGGGCTTGCTCCCCTACAGTTTCCGGGTTTGGGGCTAATCCCTCTAATTAGGTGTGCTACGCCACTACATACGTCTTGCAAGCTTGCTACCCCCGCTTCCTGAATTTGACCGACTCAACACTAATCAGATTTAATAGGGGACAAGAATTAAGGTCAATCAGGCAACTTAAAATGATTCTTCGGCAACTGATAGCATTCCTAGTCGCGATCACTCTATTCGTTCATCCTCTATCTGCCCAAGCAGCTGACTATCCGCCTCCCTTATCCTACAGTCACGCCCAACTCACAGGCAAAGACTTTTCCGGTCAAAATTTACAGAGGGCTGAATTTGCCAATGCCAATTTACAGTTAAGTAATTTTGCCTATGCTGACTTGCGAGGTGCTATTTTTAGTGGGTCAGTGATGACTAATGCTAATTTGCACAGTGTGGATTTAAGCTATGGCATGTTAGATCAGGCAGATTTAACGGGAGCAGATTTAAGTGATGTGATTTTAGTCGAAACTCTCTTACTGGGATCAGTGTTTGATAATACATTAATCACGGGGGCTGACTTCACCGATGCCCTCCTAGATGGCGCACAACTGCAACAATTATGTCAGCAAGCTTCAGGGATTAATTCTAAAACTGGCGTAGCCACAAGGGATTCTCTCGGTTGTTCTTAATTGTCTAATGGACGGGGACGGGTAAGGAATTGGGGGATTTTTTCAGAAGATTAAATGCACTCAATTATCTGGCTGTTTTATTCATCAGCAAACTACCGGGTTAATTGCCAGGTGAAGTTGCCATGAAGGATGAATAATTTATCGGCTAAATCGGCTCATCCAAATCCGGTTCGACGCCCAGTCGCCGCAACTGTTGTGTCAATCGCTCAACTCGTCGCCGTTCCCGTTCCTCAGGAGCCACAATCCAGTCACCATTTACATCATACCAGCGCAACCAGACGCGATCGCTCTCCCGATAATGTCGGTAAGACGTCTTTGGGAGAACGAGGCGGATTAGTTTGATACATAAGTGTCTCGCTGAGTAATATGAGTTAAAGTTATCCAACCCAAGGCTTGGTAAACGTCACCTTGTGACAGGGGATAGTGGTTTTGAATAAGTACTGTTTCAGTAGAGTTGTGTTTTGTCAGGCTCCAGCGCTAAAGACTTTTTGGGCTGTCAAGTTCAATTCTGGGAACGTTGGAGAATCGATGCGGTCATCTCCCCTGAACTGACTAACCTGGTACTCATCCTCAACAAGTTGATGTTTGGTGCTGGGGCATCAGCCGGGATGATATACTCATGCGAAATCGAGCAAGCTAAATAAGGTGATTTCTCTGAAATCACCCAATCTTTGCGCTCTTTCAGTTCATAGTTATAAACCCGACGACACTGTTATAGCCAATCTTCAAAGATGGCTATCTCTGTGCGATTTGCCTTTAATTTAAAATCGTAAATTAAGTTAAACACTTGCTCGAACCCTTGCAATGTTATTGATAGTCTATCACATTTAAACTTATCAACAAACAACATGAAAACAAATTTCCTCACAAAGTGTGATTCATGCCCCACTATCCTTTCAGGTATAGTAGAAGTATTCTCGCCGGATTAGGATAAATCCCCGTTCTAAGGATAAAAATTCATGCCAGCCCGCTCTTTTACTTCCACCTTGAGGAAACTAACCGCCTGCTTAAGTCTTGCCAGTCTGGGTACCGCGATCGCATTACCCGCCAACAGCGTCACCGAATCCCCTCGCCTCTTGAAGGCAGAACCCGGACTCCACCTGATTGCTCAACGAGGCGTAAACAATATAGCTGATGAACTCGAAACCGCCAACGACGCTTTCTCCACCCTAACGGCTGCGATCAAAACCGCCGGACTCACCTCAGCACTGGCGGGGAGGGGACCAATTACCATTTTTGCCCCCACAGATGAAGCCTTTGCTGCTTTACCAGAGGGAACTGTTGCAACTTTACTCCGACCCGAAAACCGCTCTCGATTAACTGAAATCCTCACGTATCACGTTGTTCCCGGTAACATTAACACCTTTGGCTTAACCCCCGGTTCGACCTTACGGTTAACCACCCTAGCGGGTAAACCCTTAACCATAAGAGTCAGCGATGCTAGCGAAGTTTTTGTCAATGGTATCCCCGTGGTTCTGGCAGATATTCCTGCATCTAACGGCATGATTCATGGGATTAGTGCAGTTCTATTGCCCTAAGGATTGGGGATTGGGGATTGGAAAACAGGTGATTGGGGAAGTTTAGAGGAAAGTAGGGGCGGGTTTAGGGCATTCGCCCAAGCTATTGATGATAACTTTTGTTCAAAACCCGCCCTGACCGAGTTTTGAGTTAACTCCCTATCTCTCCCATCTCCCCTATGTCCCCTATCTCACTCATGTGAAGTACCCCAACTTGCTTCGCTCTTATTTGGGGCTTCCAACTAGTAAGCAAGGACGGTCTTATTCGTCTTGGTTTACGCCACGCTTACGCGAACGGGATTTCCCGTTTCATCCGCCTTTGAAAACCTTCGTTTATTCGGTTTTTTGCTTACATCCCCTCCCTGTTTTCACGGAGGAAGGGGATTTACGCGAAACAAGTTAAAGCAACTGACTTAACCAAGGACTCACTTCCACAGACAAAAGTTGACCAAGCTGAAGCAACTGGCGCAGTCGGATAATCGTCCAAGGATTTGTCGCCGTAAGCTGCGCCTGATGCCCATTCTTGTGGTCACTCAGGCGTTGGGCTTGAATTGCCAGTTCACATTGCGGCACGATTGAGGTGTGTAAACAGTTGAAATAGAGTTCCTGACAACGGTCTAAAGATAAACCGAGGTTCAGCCGATTGCCAATCTCAATCAGCCGATCAATCTGACGGATATCCTCGGCGAGGGTATCGGGATCACCCTCATGCAAAAGTTGCCACAGCACTCGCCAAATTAATCTCTCCAGAGTTAGCTTGGCTTCTGGGATATTCAGGTGACACCGTAAATGCCCCGCTTCTGTGGCGATTGCTTCCAGTTCAGCTATCTGAGCATTGATAGCTTGGGGATCGCTCACCTCTATGTCTAGGGCTTTAATCGCAATCAGGCAACGGTTGGACAAAGCAATTTCTGCTGCCACTTGCAATTCTTTCGGTACGGGCAATTCATCCCGATGGAATGCCATCAACACGCCGTAATTATCCCGGTACATCTGGTTATAAAGCTGATCTAGTCGTGTCAGGGTTTCCTGACTAATTAGCTGCATAATCCGTTGTCGCTCTTCAGCAAACAGATTTTGTAAACTAAACGACTGCTCACCAAACATCTGATTCATTGCCAGAATCGTATGGGCAGCACTGGCTTGCTTGAGCGCCTCAAATATCTTGTCCCTCAACTGGGTATATACCCGACGCCCGGTAAAGGGTTGAATACAGCAGTGGAAGTCCCAGCCCCCGATATGGAGAACAGCAAAGACTAATTCTATATTTTCCCAAGTAATCTCAGACACCAGTCGCAATTGACCCACTGCCAACGTCAGTGAACCCATACGTTGGAGTTGATAGTCAAGCTGATGCGCTTGGTAGCAGTAGATCCGTTCTTGTTGGGCATAGTTGGTAAATAAGGAACTAATCGCGTAATGAGCAGCAACTTGTTTAAAGGTAATTTGCGCCGACACCACCAGTTGCCGATAGACCTCATTTCCGGTTTTAAAGCAGTCTATATTACTCGGTGCGAGGTAAAGGCGTTCCAAGAAACCTAGCTCAAGCTGGATACCAGCCACTTCCCCAGCTAACTCCAACGCCCGTGCTGCATAGCGTAAAATCTGTACCCCTTCTGGACGGGATATTTCCTCAAAGAACCAGCCGCAGCTAGTGTACATGAGCATGGCGTGGCGTTGCATTTCCAATAGCCGTAGGGCGTCGATTTGTTCCGTGGGAGAGAGGGGCGCAACGCTGTGACGGTTGAGAAATTGCTTCACATTTTCCATAGAGCGATCGCGAAGCACTTGGATATACTCATCCCGCGCCGCCCAAGGATCACGGAAAAACTGACGACCCCTCTCGTCATACACCGGAACCAACTGATCCCGCAGCCAGTTCAGGCTTTCTCGCAGGGGACGCCGCCATTTCTGATGCCAACCACCGCCGCCACCACAGCCGCAGTCCTCTTGCCAACGGTTGACGCCATGGGAACAACTCCAAGCGGTTACGGGTTTGAGAATAACTTCCCAAGTCGGCGGACTGATGCTGAGGTAATGGGCATAGTTGGTCACCGTCCAGTTACGGTGGGGAAAGACTTGAGTAAAGGCATGGGCGATACACATTTCTGTGTGGCGTTTGTGATGTCCGAAGGTTTCCCCATCGGTTGCCACACTGATAATCTGGGAGGGACGGTGATCCCCATGAATCGCGATCCCTAGACGACCGGCGAAATGTTCGGAACTACTAAGAACATCGCTAAACCCCATATCCCGTGAGATGGGACCGTCGTAGAAAAAGATGTCGATAAATTCACCGCTTTCGAGGAAACAACGGTAAGGGCGGCTGGGATCAATCTGACCTCCACCCACTTCATGCCAATCCGGATCAGGATTGTCTTCTGTCGGTAGAAGGCGACAGCGTTCGGCTTGGGACGGTGCAAGAATGATAAACTTAATCCCTTCTGCCACTATAGCTTCCAGGGTGGGGTAATCAACCGCCGTTTCCGCCAGCCACATTCCTTCGGGATCACGACCAAAGCGAGAGCGGAAATCTTCCATTCCCCAACGAATCTGGGTGTATTTATCCCGTTCATTGGCGAGGGGAAGAATGATATGGTTATAGACTTGCGCGATCGCATTGCCATGACCGTTAAGCCGTTGACAACTCTTGCGATCTGCTTCCAGTATCCGCTCATAAACTTCCATGTCGTAGCGTTCCAACCACGACATCAGCGTCGGGCCAATGTTAAAGCTGAGATATTCATAGGTATTAACGATCTCCACCACTTCGCCGTAACCATTTAACACCCGTGCAAAGGCATTGGGGCGATAGCATTCGTGGTGAATTCGTTCATTCCAGTTGTGAAACGGTGCCGCCGAGGGCTGACGTTCAATGGTATCCAGATAAGGATTTTCACGAGGGGGTTGATAAAAATGCCCGTGAACAGTTATGTAGACGCCCCTAGCTGTCTGCAGGGGATCGTATGCAATCTCAGCCTCCTCGGATAAGGTCGCGATGGGACTGATTGCCGCAGCTTGTGAAGCTGAAAGTTCAGCAGCAGAAGTCATTGAAATCACCAAATTCCACAGAAAACGAGTCAGACCGGTTCCCCTACTCTACTAATTTTCGCTCTTGAGTAGGGATGAGTTGAAAGATTA
Organism: Coleofasciculus sp. G1-WW12-02; assembly: GCF_040219735.1. Taxonomy (NCBI): domain Bacteria; kingdom Bacillati; phylum Cyanobacteriota; class Cyanophyceae; order Coleofasciculales; family Coleofasciculaceae; genus Coleofasciculus; species Coleofasciculus sp. G1-WW12-02. Next base: position 31,115 of record NZ_JAVJRX010000010.1, read on the forward strand.
GCTAAACGAATTTTGGGTTGAAAGCTAGCCATTTCAGTAGGGAACGCCAGCCCAGTAGAGACAAAATCATAAAAACTCTTCCGTTGCGGGAAACTCCGTGTCTTCAGACCGGAGAGGAACGCGCGGTAGCGGTTTAAGAAGCATACCCCCTTTCGGGGTGGAGGGGTATGGTTGCCCCTCCTATTGTCTCCCATTTCTGGGGTAA
>NZ_JAVJRX010000011.1:0-16066 GCF_040219735.1 Coleofasciculus sp. G1-WW12-02
GCTTAATATAACATATCCAAGGAATTGATAGTAAAGTCTCTTAAGCATAAGTTTATAAAAACAACTTTTGTCACAAGGCGCGATTCATCTCGCCGCCAAATCGTAGATTATGCCGGGAGACTTCTCGCACAATCAAGTTAAAAATGAAAAATCGAACAATTTTTGTGGGGCTGTCACTGTTGATATATGGGATAGCACTAAGCCTCCCCTGTCTCTTGTTTAAGATAGTACCGAGTGGAAATGATTTGGAAACGCGAGCAGAGTTACCCACAGGAAACCTCAATGCTTATGGTTATCCTGATAACGTCTATGAAATGACAGGAATTGAGCTTACCTTTTTTGGGCTATTCGGCTTACTTTCCCTTCTGATTCCGGCAATTGGTTGGTTGGCTAATCCAGCTTACTGGGTATCCTGTTTCTTCTTTCTTCGGCAGCAATATAATTTTTCAATGATTTCTTCACTAATTGCAATTATCGTAGGTTTTACAGGAACAGTGTCAGCATTTTGGTTTAGATTACCCAATGGTAGCAGCCCCTTCTCTGAACTCGCCTTAGATAAGCTGCTGGCTGGCTTCTGGTTGTGGCTGGCTGCACCTGGATTTATTGCGTTTATCAGCATTATCAAGTTAATTAACAGCCTACTTGTGAAAGGTAAGTAAGAGACAAGAATGGAGTTAGAAACGTTTTTTGAGCAGTTTGAGTTATTGGCTGATGCGCCGAATGGCGTGCAGAAGTTACGGGAGTTGATTTTGCAAAGGCAAATTTTTAATGCCATTGAGTCTTAGGATAGGGAAGTCAAGCTCAAAGTAGTACTTGGAGTCTTTATAACCAAGGGAAAATACTGATATGTCAATTGACTGGCAAACCGCCAAAACCTACGAGGATATCCTTTATCACAAAGCAGACGGTATCGCCAAAATTACTATTAATCGCCCCCACAAGCGCAACGCCTTCCGCCCTAAAACTGTCTTTGAACTCTACGACGCCTTTTGTAACGCCCGCGAAGACCAGAGAATTGGCGTTGTCCTATTAACCGGGGCGGGTCCTCACACGGATGGTAAATATGCCTTCTGTTCTGGAGGGGATCAAAGTGTCCGGGATAAGGCGGGATACGTTGGGGATGATGGCGTTCCTCGCTTAAATGTCTTGGACTTACAACGCCTGATTCGTTCTATGCCCAAAGTGGTGATTGCTCTAGTAGCAGGTTATGCCATTGGTGGCGGTCATGTCTTGCATGTTATCTGTGACCTAACCATTGCGGCGGATAACGCCATCTTTGGTCAAACGGGTCCGAAAGTCGGTAGCTTTGATGGTGGATTTGGCGCTAGCTATCTCGCCCGAATCGTGGGTCAGAAGAAAGCACGAGAAATTTGGTTCCTCTGTCGCCAGTATACGGCACAAGAAGCGCTGGACATGGGTTTGGTGAACACTGTTGTCCCCGTAGACCAGTTGGAAGCGGAGGGGGTTCAGTGGGCAAGAGAAATTTTACAAAAAAGTCCCATTGCTATCCGTTGCTTAAAAGCGGCGTTTAACGCTGACTGTGATGGTCAAGCGGGCTTACAAGAACTGGCTGGAAATGCCACGTTACTGTATTACATGACTGAGGAGGGGGCAGAAGGGAAACAAGCGTTCCTGGAAAAGCGCCCTCCTGATTTCCGTCAATATCCTTGGTTACCGTAGTTTGACCTGTTCGTTAGGTCTTTGACTTGGTAGGGGCGGGTTTAGTCGCATCTAGGTGAGGTCAGAAACGATAACGGTAAAACCCGCCCCTACACAAAGGCGGGTTTAGTCCTATCTGGGTGAATCAGAAACGATAACGGTGAAACCCGCCCCTACATAAATTTTCTCAACGATTAAGATTTGGTTATCAAAGATTAATTAAATAGGAATCCACTAAAACGATAAAACTCAAGGGCAAGGTTGATGCATTCACTATATGAATGCGTTAAATTGATGCAGGCTATAAGTAACCTGTAACTAACTGCCCTTCTAGCCGAGCATTGTAAACGGGAAGTCACACCAGAGCAACTTGAGTTGTCAATTTCTCAGGCGTTGATGCCGGGACTTTTACCTGCTGTGTCGGCTGGGAATTGCTCCTTGAGCAAGTTACAGCCAACTCTTCTCTCAACATCTGTTGATCATCAATCCATATTTGCTCAAAACTTTCCCAGGAGGGAGCAAAGGGTGGGAGGGCTAAAGAACAAGCTTTCCAATTGGCTTTAACGGGTACGCCAAGTTGCTGACACGTACCGCCGCGCCGTCCTTCAAGTTGGTAATAGCGACAAAACTGACAAGCGGACGTTGAGCATTTGAATGTCTTCATTGGAGTAATTAAAAATGAACTTTTAATTAGCTGTCTATACTTTCAAATTTCCATTATTTTTTACTAAAAGTATTAATATTTTATGATTTCTTTATAATTGCTTTATATATGCACACATTTTCGTAAAGAAACTAAACAATCGGTTAAGCTTGGTCAAAAACTTGGTGAATTTTTGGTGAAACATCATGGGGATCAAGTCCACAGTCAAAGCCAATGTATAGTTAGATACGAAATTTCATCGGGAAATAAAAACGAGAATGATAAGTTAAACCGATCTGACGGGAAACCATTCATAAGCAGGACAGCTAACCTTGCCACTGCTTGGTCGCACACAGTCCACAAACTTGCCAGCGTTTGAGTTCTCCTAGGGGTGTGGGACAATGACATTGAGGACAAAGGGGCAAATGCTGCGATCGCGCCTGAATTTTTGCCGCCCACTGTTCAAATGTGGTTTGGGGTGTAGGCTGTTCAATAGGCGGATCAGCAGGAGATGAAACCTCCACTTCAGCCACAAGGCTGGGATGTTCCGATTCCTCAGTCTGGGGTAAGCTTTGGTGTTGATACCACCACGTTGTCGAAAAGCGGATATTATCTATGGGGGTTGACAATCGAGCATTAATCTGTTTCAAGATAGAACGGCAATTTAAACTCAGCTCTTGAGTCCAAACCGAACTTGACGTGGCAACATATAGAATATTCCGGGATAGTGAATGGGGTCTTGTCTGCTGCGCCCTATCTTCACCCACAACTTCAGTCCAACAGTCGCGGATCAACTGAAACTGCTGTTGACCTTGCCAAAATGACTGATTTTCCAGCGCCGTTACTATATGATTAAGAGATTTCAGCATGAGTATTTATGCGTCCCTATACAGCTATCCTAAACCAACAGTATCCTGAGCAATTGCATTCGTCCTCACCAAGATAGTGCCTCACTCAAGCCAGTCGGATTAAACGGAAGTTCCCTTCATGAGCCAGAAAACCCCAGCTAAATCATCAACTCCTGCCTCCCCCCTGTCGATTAACCCTGCTTTGCAGACGGCTTTAGGAAGCTTAGACGTGCAACTCGAAGCCGAATTAGCCCGCTATCGACGCCAACGTCAGGGACGTTCTGTCACATCTGCCCAACTACCGGGACATTACCCCCGACACAAACCCGCCGTAAATCAGCTTGAGCCAACAACAGCATCTCCTATTTCTATCGCCCCAGCCGCTCCGGCGAGTCCTCCCGTAGACATAAATCAGCAATCCGCTCCAACGGGGGGTTCTCCAACACCAGAAAATAGGGAATCCACAGAGACTAAACCCACTCCACCCCTGTTTCCCCCCCTACCTAGCCAGGAAGCGCCCTTGGCGACGACTCAGGAGCCAACCCCTGCTGACTTCCCAAGCCTAGAGGAATCCCTAGAAAGGCAGGGAAAATTAGTTGTCCCGACAACCGAGCAGTCTCAGCCAGAAGACTATTTAGAATCATCAGAAAAACTACGGCAAACTTTAGCCGAACAAGAAACAACGAAGGATTCTCAAAAACCCTTAACGAATAGAATCCTCACTCCCCTCGGTGTCGGTTCGATTTTACTGTTGCTGGTTTCTAGTGCTACATTGACCTATATTTTTCGGACTAGCCTAGGACTTGACCGTTTCTTGGAGAGTGAGACACCCACGACGGCTGAGAATTCCGCAGCGACAACCGTTAACGGGGAAAATGAATTACTCGGCGTAAATAGACCTAATCTCGCCAGTGATGAATTCTCAGAATCTATTGATATATACAGGCTCAGTGAGCTCCAAGCTAGTCCAACACCCAATCCAATTTCACCCATCGCCCCCATCCCCAATTCACCTCTCCCAGAAGCGGCTCCACCAACGGCTTCAGTATTTCCTTTACCCCAGTTACCGAATCCGGCTTCAAATTTACCAGCCGCCCTTTTACCCCCTCCTACCCCACTAAGAACCGCCCCTCAGATGGCTACGCCATCGGTGACACCAAATTCTTCACCCGCTCAACCTGAATCATCGACTAACCAGTCTTCAGAAAAGGCAAATAAATCCACTCCAACTTCATCAACCCCGACTTCGGCTGCACCGAATTCAAACAACGCCAACTCAAACCTGAGTAAGGGTTTCTATTACGTGCTGATTAACTCCAACGATAGTAGCGTGTTGGAGAAAGCCCAAACTATCGTCCCTGACGCCTACGTGGTGAATGTACCCGCAGGGACAAGGATTGCTATGGGCGCTTTTAAACGGGAGTCGGAAGCCAAAACCCTGGTCGATCAACTTAAGCAACAGGGACTTTCTGCATCGATTTATAAACCTTAGTAACTGGGGAACAGAGAACGGGGAACAGGGAACAGGAAAGGGCAAATGACAAATGACAAATGACCAATGACCAATGACTAATGACAAAGAAGCCTGAGATACCATGGTGATAAAGTTTTCCCTACCCCTAACCACAATGGAGAGCTGCTATGGGATTGATGGAGCGCATCGGGCAAGGGATTCGCGCTATCCTGAATAGGCTGACTGGACAAGCCGAAGATCCAGAGAAAATTCTGAAACAAGTTGTGGACGATATGGAGCAGGATTTAATCCAAATGCAGGAGGCATTAGTCCAAAAGCGGCAGGCTGTCGTCCGAGAAATCGCGTCCCTGAAACGTACAGAACAACAAGTCTCCAAAGCTGAATCGACGGCACAAGAATGGTACAATTGCGCCCAATTTGCCCGAGAGTACGGGGCGGAAAAGTTGGCACAACAACTCCTAACTCAGCAACAAACTTATCAGCAAATTTATGAGCTAACGGCTCAAGCTCTACAACCGCAAATAGCTGAGCAACGTGAGCTTGTTACTGAATTAAAAAAAAATCTGCTGACTCTAGAAAAAAATCTGCTGACTCTAGAGTCTTGTCTGCCTCTAGTCCGAGTGCTAATTAACCAGACGATCTCTACAGGTAAAGCCCTGAGAGCAGTTGAGCGGATAGAAAACAAATTGCTGGAACTGGAAGCTCGATTAGAGGCGATCGCAGAATCGTCCAGTAGGGATTGTATCGGGCGAGAGATTCACATTAACCTGAATAGGCTGATTGGACAAGCCGAAGATCCAGAGAAAATTCTGGAACAAGCCATTAGTGACATACAAGAAGATCGGGTAAAACTGCGCCAAGCCGTTGCCGGATTCATTACCACGCAAAAACGTACCGAGCAACAATACAATAAATACAAATCTGAAGCCAATGACTGGTACAAACGCGCTCAACTGGCACTGCAAAAAGGGGACGATAATTTGGCACGAGAAGCCCTAACTCGACGACAAACTCATCAGCTAACGGCTCAAGCTCTACAACCGCAAATAGCTGAGCAACGTGAGATTGTTACTACACTTGAAGAATGTATGCGGACTGTAGAGACTAAAGTCTCGGAGGCAAAAACGAAAAAAGACCTTTATATTGCCAGATGGGGTTCTGCTCAAGCTTCGGTGTAAAGCCCTGAGAGCAGTTGAACCCATGGAAAACAAATTGCTGAAACTGGAAGCTCGATTAGCGATCGCACAACCCTCTGGTGGCGATGAACTGGCTCGGTGATTGGGGAACTCTAGAGAGAGACTAAGACCAACAAGCCTGAGATACCATAGTGATAAAGTTTTCCCAACCCCTAACCACAATGGAGAGCTGCTATGGGATTGATTGAGCGCATCGGGCGAGTGATTCGCGCCAACCTGAATAGCCTGATTGGACAAGCCGAAGATCCCGAGAAAATTCTGGAACAAGCTGTAGACGATATGCAGCAGGATTTAATTCACATGCGGCAGGCTGTCGCCCAAGCGATCGCGTCCCAAAAACGTACAGAACGCCAAGCCTCCCAAGCGGAATCGACGGCACAAGAATGGTACAAACGCGCTCAACTGGCATTGTCAAAAGGGGACGATAATTTGGCACGAGAAGCCCTAACTCGACGACAAACTCATCAGCAAACGGCTCAAGCTCTACAAGCACCACTAGGGCAGCAACGTGAGATTGTCAATAAACTTAAAAAAGACATGCTGACTCTAGAGCGTAAAATCTGGGAGGCAAAAACGAAAAAAGACCTTTATATTGCCAGAGCGCGTTCGGCTCAAGCCTCAGAGAGAATTAACCAGATGCTGGGAAATCACAACACAGGCGGTAGCCTGAGTGCCTTTGAGCGCATGGAAGACAGAGTACATGAACTAGAAGCGCGATCAGAGGCGATCGCAGAACTCTCTAGTGGCGATGAACTAGAAAAGAAATTTAATACCCTAGAAAGTGGCAATGTGGATATGGAATTAGCTTCGATGAAAGCCAACCTAGGTGGCACAACGGAATCAGCAAAATTACCCTCCTCTCAAGCCGCATCGGGTAGCAGTGCGGAAATTGAGGCAGAATTAGAAAAACTGCGTTGGGATCTGGATAAACCCTAATTGGCGCGTCAACAACCTTGTTAGGCGGCGTGGTGAGGAATCACCGCCCTAAAAGTGCGGTGAGGATGTCAAGAGCTAGCAATATTGGGCTGGAAGTTTTTACACTAGATGAAAAGCCTCCTGTCTGAATACCATTGGTTATGAGTGTTTCGATTCCATTAACGCAGTGCTTTCTCCAAAAGGCAGGAGAGCCTCTATTCGATAAAGTTGACCCCCTAAGCAGATTCCCAACCGTAGAGCCTGCTTAATACTTAGTTTGTACATTCCGAGAGGATAAACAGCGTCATGGGACTATTTGATCGCCTGAGCCGAGTTGTCAGAGCTAATCTTAACGATATGGTTAGCAAGGCTGAAGACCCAGAAAAAATTCTGGAACAAGCCATTATTGACATGCAAGAAGATCTGGTACAACTGCGCCAAGCCGTTGCCCGATCAATTGCTACGCAAAAACGTACCGAGCAACAATACAATAAAAACCAATCCGAAGCCAATACCTGGCAGCAACGCGCCCAACTTGCCCTGCAAAAAGGGGATGAAAACCTAGCCCGGGAAGCACTCCAGCGCAAGAAAACGGTCGCTGAAACAGCAACCGTACTCAAAGGTCAGCTAGATCAGCAAACAGCTCAAGTACAAACCCTCAAGCGTAACCTAATTGCCTTGGAAAGCAAAATTTCTGAGGCGAAGACCAAGAAAGATATGCTCAAGGCACGGGCGAGCTCTGCCAAAGCAAATGAGCAGTTACAAAGTACCCTTGGTCGTTTGGGAACTAGCTCAGCGATGGGGGCATTTGAGCGGATGGAAGACAAAGTGATGGAACTCGAAGCCCGTTCCCAAGCGGCTCATGAGTTGGGTGGTGCTGACTTAGAAAATCAATTTGCCGCCCTGGAATCTGGGAGTGATGTTGATGATGAGTTGACAGCAATGAAAGCCCAGTTAGCCGGAGGCTCCGTCTCCCAGCCAGTTTTAGAAGGTGCATCAGAGCACAAAACCGACTCGGGTACTGCTCCAAAATCAGAAGTTGACGACGAATTGGAACAACTGCGAAAGCAAATCGACAATTTGTAAGCATCAGCCGTCGATCAGCCCGATCTCGGCTACCCCAGATCTGGGTAGACTACCGACTCGTGTAGGGACGTTGCATGCAACGTCTCTACATAATAAAGTAGTCATTTGTGTTTATGGAGGGTGTTGTGAGCAAAGTACTTGAAATTACCGATCAGGAATTTGAAACCGAAGTTTTAAAAGCCGACAAGCCAGTGCTAGTGTATCTGTGGGCAAGTTGGTGTGGACCTTGCCGCCTCGTCTCGCCCTCGGTAAGTTGGATTGCGGAGAATTATAGCGATCGCCTGAAAGTGACTAAGATGGAAGTTGATCCAAATCCCATTACTGTGAAGCAGTATCACGTCGAAGGAGTCCCCGCACTCTTACTCTTTAAAAATGGAGAGGTTGCCCAATCCTACGAAGGCGCTATTGGTAAGCAAAAGTTGCAAGAAATGATAGACAAGAGTTTTGAATCTTGAAGCTGGTAGGGGCGGGTTTCACCATTATCATTTTTTGCCGCCAAAATGTCACTAAACCCGCCCCGTCTGAATTACAAATTAGGATTTAACTAGACACGGCAAGAAGTCTCCCGCTATACCCGTAGAGTTAGCGGCTTGCGTGAATTGCCCGTGAGGAAAAACTTGTTTTTGTAAACTTATGCACTTCTTGCCTTGTGATCAATTACAAGATACCTTGTGATCAATTACAAGATATGTTATTGTTGAGATTATTGACTATAACTCTAGTTACAAACCGCGAAAACCAAGCGGTAAAAACACAATTGAGCCTTGGGAACCAGGGCGGCTGCGCGGGTTCTCCCTATTGAGGAGATAAAGGTTGGATTCCAACCAGAAACGCTAAGTAAGACCAATACATATTTTGGTGTGGTGGCATCGGCGAATGAGACGCGAAGCCAATATCATAATCGTTGATTTGATGTTGGTAGTTCACAATTCCCTATTCTCTAACGAATTATTGAAGGGCGGGTTTAGTCCAGTTATTGGTTTGTGGCAAAATGTTATCTATCAAACGTGCCCCTACACCTCGGCTTTCCAACTAACTAAACCATGCAGTTTGCTCAACGTTTACAACCCCTGCAAGCCAATGTGTTTGCCGATATGGATCAGGCGAAGGCAAAAGCTAAAGCCTTGGGTCAAGATATTATTGACCTATCCTTAGGGTCTTCTGATTTATCGGCATCGGATCATGTCGTTGCTGCTATTGAAACCTCGCTACATGACCCTAGCACTCATGGTTACTTACTGTTTCATGGTACGCAAGGGTTTCGTCAGGCTGTAGCGAATTGGTATAGCCAACGATTTGGTATTCCAGTGAACCCAGAGACGGAGGTTCTGCCTCTGATTGGTTCCCAAGAAGGAACAGCGCATTTACCCTTAGCGATTCTCAACCCCGGTGATTTTGCCTTATTGCTTGATCCAGGTTATCCGTCTCATGCGGGTGGGGTTTACTTGGCGGGGGGTCAAATCTATCCTATGCCTCTGTTGGCAGAAAATCAGTTTTTACCTGTTTTTGAAGAGATTCCCGCCTCTGTCCTTGCCCAAGCTAGGATGATGGTGTTGAGCTATCCTCATAATCCCACAAGCGCGATCGCACCGTTATCCTTTTTCCAGCAAGCGGTTGCTTTTTGCCGCCACCATGACTTGGTTCTGGTTCACGATTTCCCTTATGCTGACTTGGTATTTTCCCAAAACGGTACAGCACCTGCCCATCTTAATGCCCTAGCACCCTCAATTCTGCAAGCTGACCCCGATAAAGAGATCTCGATTGAATTTTTTACCTTTTCTAAATCCTATAATATGGGCGGCTTTCGCATTGGTTATGCGATCGGAAATGCTCAACTGATTAAGGCGTTGCGCCAAATCAAGGCGGTGGTGGATTTTAATCAGTACCGAGGAATTTTAAACGGTGCGATCGCGGCGTTGCAAGGGAACCAAGATGGTGTTCAAACCATGGTGGCTACGTTTCAGAAACGGCGGGATGCGTTTGTGCAGGCGTTACACCATATCGGTTGGCAGGTGCCGCTTCCCCAAGCAACTATGTATATTTGGGCAAAATTACCCGAACCCTGGGAGCACAATTCGATCCAATTTTGCACCCAGTTAGTTGAGCAAACCGGAGTGGCGGCATCCCCTGGAGCCGGTTTTGGCAAAGCTGGGGAAGGATATGTGCGTTTTGCTTTGGTGCGGGAACCTGATGTTTTAGAAACAGCCGTGCAGCGAATCGCCGAATTTATGCGATCGCGTAATACAGGCTTTCAATCCCATAAGTAGGGCTTGCTGCACAACGGCAAAACCCTTATCTATCAAGGCTTTGAGTAGCATAGGCATTGGATCATCTTCAAGGAAATCGGATAAAACCCTTTCATACCCTTGCACCGCTATCAGGGAAAATGTATCATTGCTTCCCCTGCTTCCCCTGCTTCCCCTGCTCCCTTCACCCACAACTTATTCAGCAATCCCATAAGTATGGGCTGCTGTAGGGAGTCTTGGGGTGGGGAGAGGCAACTCTTAACAGGGAACTCTTAACAGTAAAGAATATCCTAACCTGTCTTGGTACTGTTATAAATCTCAATATTTTTGTCAGTAAATTGGCAAAATAATGTTACAAGTATTTACAATATTTGCTATATTTTACCCGATTTAGTGCCTCTCAATTCTACAAGTTCCCAATCTTCTTGTAATCTTCACAGAAGCAGATTAAAAGTTTTACAAAAGCTTTACCCATTCATAAGATTTATTTTTCTATAATAAAAGACATATAAGAAAAGGCTGGGTTAGATGAGTAAGGAGCCATAGGAAACCCAGCGATTCATAGAATTTCGCTCAGTCTGGAAAACTTATTTTGTCGGATAATCTCTAATTTAGGAGGTTAATTTTAACTACCTTGCCAGGAGAAGCGGAACTCTACAAAACTGAAACCTTTCTTTGTCATCACTCAATCATTCCATTCAGGAAACAACTCATGAAAAGCAATCTGAAAAAGTTACTCTTTGGCGCATCAATTCTTGTCGGTGTCAGCGCGATCACCACGGCTCCAGCTTCTGCAACAACGTTTACGCTCTCCGGTTCAGATATTATTAAATATGAGGCAATTGATAAGAATAATGATGGCATATTAGATACAACAGTAGCCAATCCAAACGCCGACATCAATGCTCTCCTACAAGGCAATTGCAGTGTTCCCGCCTATCAGCCGCAATATGAATGTAACCCTGGTGAACCCGGTGGAAACCTAGAATTATTCGCCAGCAGCGAAAAACTTGACCTCAATCAATTCTTAGCGTATAAGGATGTTACCAGTTTACAAGCTACCTTTGATGATGGTAGAAGTATGACACTGAGTAGTCTAACGGCAGTAGACTGGTTTGGAGAGGATTTAAATACTGGCTATGGAGCAAATACATTAGCCAATAGATGGTTTAGTGATGCTCTGAGTGCTTATGGTATTGCTAATAGTCCACTTCTCTACAACATATTCCTGAACAACGGCGGATTCCAACGGTTCAGTGATGCGAATATTTCCTACGTCAATAATACTAATGGCATAGTAGATATTGGGTTAGCGGGTCACTTCGACGCCACACATCTTTTATTCGGCGCCCTCACCCCTGAACAGCAAACCCTACTAGGAATGTTAGACTCACCTTTGCAAGCCAGTGAGGTGGTCAAGGTTACCCATAACGGTAAAACAACTTATGCTTACACCTTCAGTGCAGCTATATCTACCCTATCGTCTAACGATGGCACGCGATCGCACACCGGTGTCTATGATCCACAATTGACCCTTGATCCGGTTGATGTACCAGAACCCTCGATTCTACTCGGCTTAATTGGGGTAGGTGGTTTAGTCGCCGCCAAACGCCAGAGCCAAAAATCTTAGGTCAAATACCGCTGATATAGGCGCTTGTGACAATTAGAGCAGTTTTCAGGGAGCCAACAGGCTCCCTTTGTGGTATAGTATCTGATTTTTGTCAGTAGACATACTTCGGTGGAAACATACCAGTTGTTTACATAATGTTACCAAAGGTATACAGGTTGATAGATTCTTTTATATATATTTAATTAAATGGTTATTAGCACATATAAAATAAAATGGCTACAACTTCATCGAAACTTTATCGATTTTTGGCAAAACTTCATGTAAACTTTATAAAGAGAAGAGGAAATTTGTGTGCAGGCGACGAAAGCTCAAGGGTTAGAACTTGACCGCGATTTTAATGCCTCCATTAATTTGGAGATAGCCGCCAGTTAGGTGGTGGTAGCCTGTGGACTGGTTAAGTGCCGTCACTGCCAGAGTGAAGCAGGAAGTAAGCATCAAAGTTAGGTCTGACTAAGGTTGACCAGCTTTGAGTAGGTCTTTCATAACGGTTCACAAAAGCGCTGCATCAGTACGGTTAGCCTCCAAGGTAGTTTCAAAGCCTTGTTCAGGTGTCCACTGAATCGCCCCATCACGACCTGTCCAGTACAATTCAACCTGGGCATTTTGCAGCAATTTTGCCGCTTGGGGTTCAATGATTTCAGCTAACGCGATCGCAACTTCGGGTTTGAGTCCCTCTACCAATCGGGGGGTGAGAGGTTCCCCTGACCACAATAGCACTTGAATTTGAGGGAGATTACCTGTTTGGGCGAATTGGTTTTGTTCATCTGGCGCCATATCTGCCAAGAGTAACCAGACTTGATCCTTAATTTGAAGCTGTACGACTGGCGGTTGAGCCTTAATTAATTCTAGAGTCGTTTTGTCTCCAGAACCTGTAGAACCAACGGCTAAACGTTGTTCAGTTGACACGACTTCATAAATTCCATTTTGGGATTGAACCGCCTCTGCGATCGCCTGAGTATCATTGGGTAAAGGTTCTGAATGGGCTAAATCATAGAACCGCTTAACGGGCAAACTTTCCAATATCGACACCCAACCACTCCGGAGAAGAGGTTGTGAATCAACAGCCACCGCCCAATCTACTTGATTAATTCCCTGCTTTTGCAAAAAAGGCAAGATGGTAAAATTAGCGGTATCGGTTTCCCCGCTATTGATCAGCGTCACTTGACCGTGATCCTGAATCACCACAACTTGTTCTTGATCAGCGGCTAATACTGTAACTTGAAACTGTTCTAGCTGTGTTTGCCAAATGGGTAAGACAACGATGGTTAACGCGATCATACCCGCTAGTAGTCCTCGTAACTGTACGCGAGAACTGATACAAGTGATGCCAATTAACCCATAAAGCAGCAGCAACTGCGCCAGAGAAATCGTGCCTAGGGCGACTGAACTACCGGGTAAAGCATTAAAAAATCGCACCAGTTCCAGCAAGCCCTGAAGAGGATAGTACAACAATCCCGCGATCGCGCTACCTGCTAGGGGTGAGATTAATGCAACTAAGGCACTCAGGAAACCCCCAAGGCTAATTAAACTAATTAATGGTGTGGCGATGATATTGACAACCACACTGTAAGGGGCAATCATGCCAAAGACGTACAGTTGTAAGGGTAATGTCCACAACAGTGCCGCTAAGGGAACAGCGAACAAAGCGGCAATGACTGAAGGTAGCCAGTCGAGGTGCTTAACTAGGGGGGGTACAGTTACCAGCAATCCCAGGGTTGCCAAAAAGCTTAACTGAAATCCTAAATCCCAAATCCACAACGGATTGATAATCAACAAAATCGTCGCGGCGAGTAATAAAGAACCCAAGGGTTTAACTTGCCGATGAGTCAGCAGTGCCACTAATGCACCTAATCCCATAATGGCAGCTCGCAGAACTGACGGTTGTAAACCTGTTAAGCCGACATAAATCAGCAACGCCGTTAGTCCAATTCCAAATTGCGCTTTTGTCCCCCAAGGTTTTGTTAACGCTAATACTGAACCCAAAATTAATGACACATGAAACCCAGACGCCGCCAAGATATGAGCGAATCCTGTGCTAATAAAGAGGTCGCGAATATCATAGGGTAAATCGACGGCTTTGCGTCCCAATACAATCGAACTTAATAGGGGACCGGCTGGACTTTCTAACTGACGCACTTGGGCTTGGATAATACGTTCTCGTAACATCCACCATCCCCAAGTCGGTTGTTGATTTTCATCGGGAAAACTGACTTGTCGCCCGCTTAAGCCGGCAAATGCCCCTTCTTTTGCCAAATAGGTGGCAAAATCAAAACCGCCAGGATTGGCTGCTGGTTTAGGTTTGTATAAAACGCCTGTGACGGAAATGGTTTGACCGGGAAAAAGACCCGTCGATTGCAATAGAGGCACGGTTACATATAACTTACCTGTGACACCTCGCGTCGTCGCGCCTCGATTTTCGTTACTTTCTAGTTCATTAAGCTGGGTGGCTTCTAGCCAAAATTGTCCCTTAAGGGATCTCGTCAGTCGAGGAACTGTTTCGACTTTGCCTTGAATGGTGACGACTTGCCCTTGCATCGTACCTTGAAAAGAAGAAACAAGTTTACTTATGTCATTCAGTTCAGGTTGAGGCAATCGCAGTTGGACATAGACAAGGGCAACAACGGCAATGAAGCTAGCTGTCAACCATAATCTGGCTCTAGGTCCGGTGCGCCAAATCCGAGGGAGTGCGATCGCACAAATTATGCCTATCCCGATTACACTCGCTATCAGGAGGCTGTACTCTTGCCAGGAAACATTACGAGTAGGCAAGCCGACAATGGCTGTAGACAATAAGCCAAGAATATAAGCCAAACTCAGTAGCGAACCACGGGCAAGATTCATCGGATAGCTAGACTGGGTTTCCAAACCAAAACGGTATGAAAGAAACAATAAGCACGACGAAAGTGTTCAAGTCGCCAACCCTAAACCGATAGCTTTTCAGAGGGGGGTGATGGCTTGAGCGGAAATCCTAATCCTTCTCGTTGCTGTAGGTAAAGTTGTGCCACTCGCCTTGCCAAGTTACGAATTCTGCCAATATAGCGTGTCCGTTCTGTTACCGAAATCACACCTCTGGCATCCAGTAAATTGAATGTATGAGAACATTTAAGAACATAGTCAAGACTGGGTAGTACAAGACTTCTGTCAATAAGTTGCTTGGCTTCTTGCTCGTATAAACCAAACAGCGTCAATAGTAAGTCCGGGTTAGATGCCTCGAAATTATAGGTACATTGCTCGATTTCACCTTGGAGGTGAACATCGCCGTAGTTAAGTTGGTCATTCCACTGGATTTTGGTCATCGCATCTACCTCTTGCAGATACATCGCGATTCGTTCTAACCCATAGGTAATTTCAATGGAAACCGGGCGACAGTCTACGCCACCGCACTGCTGAAAGTAGGTAAATTGGGTGATTTCCATACCGTCAAGCCAAACTTCCCAACCGGTTCCCCACGCTCCGACTGTGGCATCTTCCCAGTTATCCTCGACAAAGCGAATATCATGATCTTCGGGATGAATGCCTAAAGCCCGGAGGGAATCTAGATAAATTTCTTGAACCGTGTTGGGTGAGGGTTTAATCAGGACTTGATACTGATAGTACTGTTGGAAGCGATTGGGATTTTCCCCGTAGCGTCCATCGGTTGGTCGTCGGCAAGGTTCCACGTAAGCCACTGACCAAGGTTCGTCGCCGATGGATCTGAGAAAGGTGTGTGGATTTTTGGTTCCCGCACCTTTTTCGATGTCGTAGGGTTGAGCAATCAGGCACCCGCGATCGCTCCAGAACTGATGTAACGTCGTAATTACCGACTGAAAATTCACGCGACCTCCATATTCTGGTTAAAATCTATCATTTTGCTGAGGCTAGGCAGGTGATGGGCTACTCGAATGTAACAGACTCCCGAGTGCGATCGCCTGCCATAAAGAGTGGTTCTCTGAACCTATGGAGAGTAGGCACAAAAGAACCTTTCGCTCAATACCTTGCCAGGTAAGGGTTTCAGCTTTTCTCAAAAAAAGTTTTCTCAAAAGGTTGACAACTTCTGAAATAGGCACTACATTGGTAAATGCGCTTGAAACGAAGGCAACGACGACTCAAGCGACCGAACCTAGAAAAATCAATAGTTTGAAAGCCAAGTATACAGAACTCCTTGTCAATAACTTAATGGAGTTTAATCAGGAAACTGAGACAAACTCAACTTAAAGGATAACTTGGAAACGAAACGCGATTCGATCGTGTTTCGGAGCCTGGAAAAAAACCTCTAACATGGAGAGTTTGATCCTGGCTCAGGATGAACGCTGGCGGTCTGCTTAACACATGCAAGTCGAACGCAACCTTCGGGTTGAGTGGCGGACGGGTGAGTAACGCGTGAGAATCT
>NZ_JAVJRX010000012.1:0-76404 GCF_040219735.1 Coleofasciculus sp. G1-WW12-02
AAGTCCAATTGTTGCAACGAAGCACCGGACTGGTGTCAACAGTTGGATTGTCACTCTCTACCGCATTGAGCGGCGCGGTTTGACCTCTATCCCCCTCCGACCTACTTCGTTGAGGTCGGAGTCCCACGAGTTTTACGATGGCAGAAATCAGCAAAGACCAAATGCGCGAGCGACTGGGTAATATTGACCAAATCCGGGATATCATCTTCGGCGCTCAATTACGAGAGTACGATAGCCGAATTGACAAAATTGAGTCGAACCTCACGTTGATCCAACAAGAAATGCGCGATCGCATTGAGCAAACCAAGACTGTTTATGTGACGGAGCTACGAGCTGCTGTAGATTCCCTGGAGAAAAAACTGAAGTCGCTGAATATGACAGTGCAAAACGAGAATGCTGAGATTCGGCAAACCATCGATATAGTCAACAAAAAGTTTTCTGGGAATTTGGAATCCCTTGATAATAGCTTAGAAAAACAAACCAATAATTTGCATAACGAACTCTCAGAAACTCGGGAAAAACTTCAAGAAGACCTTAGAAGCCTAAGATCCTATGTTTTTGAAGAACTAGAACGACGATTTTCCCTGATTAATGATGGCAAAATTGATAAAGATGATATGGCAGATATTTTGTTTGAATTAGGATTAAGAATTAAAGGAACGGAATTTGCTCCTGAGCTGAAAGAAGCAGCAGGTAATAATGTAGACGTTGATGTTCGGCTTTTAGAAGCGAGTCCCTTGTCTCAGTAAGAGGCGAGATGACAGATGAATTGTTGTCATTCACTCAAGTTGCTTGTTATCACTGGGAGCGTGTCAGGGAAAGCTCATAATCTTCAAGCTAACCTGCTCTCGTTGGATTTCGTACCTCAACCCAACCTACTTGCGTTGACATGCTCCCGTTATCACTATTAGTCCCAACGTTCAGCCAAATGTTGGCTCAAAGCTAGTAATGTAGTGGATGTCCTCGATAAATAGGATTAGAATTGAGTCAAACTTGGCATTTGACTCAATTCTGCATCTACGGAACTCGGTGCCAATATAGGACAAGGCAGGATCAAATTATGGCTTTACCAGAAAAAAAGGGATCTGCCATATCCCAGCTAGAGGGTTTGCTGGATTTATTGATGGATTTACAGAATCCTAACTCAACTGAAGCCGCCGCAACAGAAATGTCTTCCGCAAAGGAGAACGGGAAAATTCAGGATGAACCCCACACTGATCAGTTAAAGAGACAGAAAGTGGACAAAACCGGGGAAGCAGAGGAAGCAAGTAAAGACGTAGCAGGTTACGGCGGGAAAGCAGGGGGAGAAGAAAGTAGAGCTTATCCAAGTAGCATTGGCTCAGATGCCACTAGTATAGAGGAATTAGAGCCTGAGTCCTTACAGCATGTTGCTTCCCCCTTAGAAGGGAAAGTCCAGCGATTGAATCAATTCCCGTTCAATACTACATCAATCCAATCGTCTGATTTAACCATCAATGACGACACCAAAAAGCGAGATGCTTTCTCTGAGTTATCTCAACCTGAAGAAACGCCTGAAGAAACATTTAATGCTTTTTACTTAAGTCCCTCGGATAACCAACAAGCGGAAAATCCCGAACTCTTATCGCCGTTACCGTCACTCCATCCATCTCAGGTTAATGGGACACACCAAAACACTACGGATCATTTCGCTTCAGAGGAGACTCTAACCGGATTAGAGGGTTTATCAAATGGGGGAATTGAATCGTTACTTGATCATCCGACTACTGCGTCATCATCTTCCCAAAACTCTAACCCCTTAAATCAATCTCAGATCAACCCAACCTCACCTGAAAACCTGTCTGAAGAACCTAACGAATCCAGCGATTCTTCCATCTCTGATAAACTCTTAATAGCGCTAGGAGAATTGAATAAATCGCAATTAGATTCATCAGAAAACGGCACGTACTCATCCCATTTAAGTGAATCCAATCAGCTGCAAGCTGAGAAATATGAACAGTCTACAGAATCATCATCCCAGCTTCAATATAAACCTGATAACTATAGCCAGGAATCAATATTAGCTTATGATGTAGATATAGAGGATGAATTTGAACGCTTGCAAAAATTACTACTGACGCCAGATCTTCTCGATTCACAAGAAGGCATTGAACTGCTCAAGGAAAAATTTTCAGCTCTAGAAAATCAGATATACGATCCGACAAATCTAATTAAACTACTTTTGCCTTTAATTACTCAGATTTTAAGCATGAAAATCGCTGAAGCCAGAGAGGAAATGGCAAGTGCGATCGCGCCAATTGTGGATCAGATGATCGAGGCAAAAACAAAAGAAGATAAAGAGGGAATCTGTTCCGCCTTGGCGCCGATTATTCCATCCGCCGTTAACTATCAAATTCTCAGCAATCCGGGGGAATTTGCCCGGGCAATTGCCCCGGAAATGAGTGCGGCAATTAAAGAACAAATTGAGATAGAACGGGATACAATGGTAGACGCCCTTTATCCAGTCATGGGGGGAACGTTCTATAAATATTTATCGGAAGCAATGCGGGCGATTGACCAGAAAGTGGAAAATTCCCTAAGTATGGAGGGAATCAGTCGCAAAATTCGGGCACGAAGCCAGGGAATCTCTGAGGCAGAACTCATCTTTAAAGAGTCGATGCCCTTCACCATCCAGGCGATTTTTCTGATTCACAAAGCATCAGGATTAGTGATTGCTGAAGTTCAACCCTTTGGCAAACAACATTTGGAGTCAGATATGGTGGCGGGGATGTTGACAGCCATTCGCAGTTTTGTGAATGATTGTATTATTCAATCTGGTGAAATCTCAGAACTCGATCGCATCGAATATGGACATTGTGACATTCTCCTGGAAGTCGCCGGGTACTGTTATCTCGCCGTGGTGACACAAGGCGATCCCCCACAGTCATTTATCGATAAAATACGCGACGCCTTGAGTACCATTGTTCTCCGCCATGGGAAGGCGATGGAATTATTTGATGGAGATCCGGATAATGTACCGGCTCAAATCCCGTCACTTCTGGAATCATTGACCCTGGTTAATCCCAAATCAGAACAGTCGCCGCGTAAAGTTCCTGTAGCCTTGTTAAGCCTTTGTGCTTCTGTATTGGGTCTGATTTTTATTCCTTGGGGTTTTTATCTGCATCAAAGTGGTATTAATCATCAGTTTGAGGAAGAAACCGCCGTGGCTTTGGCATCTGATCCCGAACTCGCTGTTTATCGTTTAAATGTCGAAGCACAAGGCGATACGATTACGTTGTCTGGTAAATTGCCGAATCAATATCTGGTCGAAAAAGCGGGACAAATTGCCCAAAAGACTATACCCAATGGTGAGATAGAAAATGATATCATTGCCATCAAAGTTCCACCTGATCCAGTTGAAGTAGCCGCCGAGGTTGAGCGAGTTACCGCTATTCTCAATCAAACCGAACGTTTGGCAATTTGGACAAACTTCCAGGACGGTAAAGTTACTGTAGAAGGCAGTGTAATTCAGGTCAAAGATGCCCAGAAAATTACCGAAGCGTTGCAGGAAATTCCCGGAGTGGACTCTGTAACCAACACCGTGCAACTACAACCTCTAGCCTTAGCCTCTCGCATCTACTTCGATCTCGATTCCGCCGAATTAGAAGCGTCAGAACAAGACAAAATGGACGCTTTGACAGAATTCCTCAAAGATTACCCCAACCAATCACTCCGAGTCATTGGTCATAGTGATCCGAGTGGTACACCTTTAGAAAATCAGGGATTAGCCCTAGAACGGGCAAAAACCGTGGCTGAGGTATTAGTGCGTCAGGGAATTGATGCTAGACGCTTAGAAATATCCGGAACCACCAAACCCCCCGCAGGCGTGTATGTTGATGAACCCCATAAGTACAGCCGATTTGTTGAATTTGAGGCGATTACACGTTGAAAGTATGCCCGACTAGGGAAGCGAAGGGTCAAAAGTCAAAAATTATTCCCTGAACCAATAACCAATGACCAATAACCAATGGCTAAAATATCCAAGAAAATTTGTCTCGTCGGTGACTTTGGCGTGGGCAAAACCAGCTTAATTCGCCGCTTCGTCGAAGGTCAGTTTAGCGATCAGTATCTATCTACTGTCGGTGTGAAGATCTCCCGGAAAATATTAGAATCCGTAAATTTACAGCTACTCATCTGGGACTTGGAAGGACATACTAAATTTAAATCAATCGCTCCCAGTTACTTACAGGGGGCGAGTGGTGTCATCGTCGTTGCTGATGTCAGCCGCATGGAAACCATTGAGCGATTAGATGAACATGTTAACCTATTTTTATCGGTTAATCCTAAAGGTACAATTGCCATTGCCTTAAATAAATCGGATTTAGTCGAACCGGTAAAACTTAACGAACTGGTTCAAATCGTTCAGGATAAAGACTTAAATCCAACATCAGGACTTTATCGAACCTCAGCGAAAACAGGTGTATACGTCGATGAAATTTTTGGACAACTTGCTTATAAAATATTAAACGCTTAGGATTTTTATGCCGTTCTGTAAACACAGATTACCCAGATTGAATGAAACTCTCAACAGCGAAACGTAAGAGTCTAAACTCGCCCCTACTTCAAAACTATGACTTGTCCTATTCAAACCCTACCGACGGAGGTTGTTAACTTAATTGCGGCTGGCGAGGTGATTGATTCATTAGCCGCCGTGGTACGAGAATTGGTAGAAAATTCTTTGGATGCAGGGGCGACGCGCATCTCGGTGGCTGTATGGTTTGATCTATGGCGTGTGCGTGTGGCAGATAATGGCACGGGTATGGACTTGACAGATTTACAAAAAGCTGCGTCAGCGCACAGTACGAGCAAAATTCAAAGTCGCGATGATTTGTACAAGATTACCAGTCTAGGATTTCGTGGTGAAGCCTTGCATAGTATTGCGGCGTTAGCAGAATTAGAGATATGCAGCCGACTAACAGGTACGTTGGAGGGATGGCGCTGTGCGTATAATACTCAGGGGGAAACAGAAGGCACAGAAGCGGTTGCGATCGCGCCGGGTACAGTAGTGAGTGTCTCGAATTTATTTGGCAAGTGGCGTCTGCGTCGTCAGGGATTACCGTCGAGGAGCCAACAACAACGAATGGTACAAGCCACGGTTCAAAATATAGCCCTTTGCTATCCATCAGTTACCTGGCAAGTTCAGCAAAACGATCGCTCCTGGTTTACAATAAGTCCGGGTAAAACGGCTCAACAGATCATCCCGCAACTCCTCAAACAAGTGCGCGTACATGATTTGCAGCAATTAACCGTAGATGTTCCTACACCAGAGGGGGGGAGCGGAGGAGCCGGGGAGATAAGGGAGTTGACTTACAACTCAATCCTAAAGACGCGCCATGGGGCGTCTCTACATTTAGTGTTAGGATTACCCGATCGCTGTCACCGTCACCGCCCAGATTGGGTTAAAGTAGCCACCAATGGACGATTAGTGCGATCGCCAGAATTGGAACAGACGATTCTAACCGCCATGGCGAGAACCTTACCGCGCGATCGCTATCCGATTTGTTTTATTCACCTACAAATTTGCCCCAGTCAAATTGATTGGAATCGTCATCCCGCCAAAGCAGAGATTTATCTGCATTCTCTTTCCTATTGGCAAGAACAAATTAGCCAAGCCATTGAAAAAGCCTTGCGGATTGGGGCGGAAAATTTCGGCACCGCCTCTCAATCCCATCGTGTCGGCAAATTACTGACAGCCTCGGCAAAAAAGGGTGTCTATCACCTGGATGAATCACCAAAACAGGAGCGTAATACTTCAGATATTGGCTTAGTGGAATTAAAAGCCGTTGCCCAGGTGCGTAACATGTATATTCTGGCAGAACATGATACAGGAATGTGGTTAATTGAGCAGCATATTGCCCATGAACGAGTCTTGTACGAACAACTGTGCGATCGCTGGCAACTTGTTCCCCTAGAACCGCCTGTGATTCTCAATAATTTAACTCCAGTTCAACTCGAACAACTGCAACGGATTGGGTTAGACATAGAACCCTTTGGTGATCATACTTGGGCAGTTCGTAACGCACCCGCTCTACTACATCAGCGAGACGATTGTGCTGATGCCCTATTAGAACTCAGTTTAGGTGGAGATTTACAAAACGCGCAAGTTGCCACAGCTTGTCGCAGTGCAATTCGCAATGGCACACCCCTAAGTTTAGACCAAATGCAGACATTATTAAATCAATGGAAAATGACCCGCCATCCCCGCACCTGTCCCCACGGGCGCCCAATTTATTTACCCCTAGAAGAATCAGCGCTGGCTCGTTTTTTCCGTCGTCATTGGGTGATTGGCAAAAGCCATGGCATTTAACGTTTGTAGTTGCGCTGTCTTCGCCATAATCGTATCGCAAGAGTAGTTAACTTAAGCCCTTAACTAAAGTTAGGGCTAAAAGCTAAAACCCGTTAAAACGGGTTCAATGTTCTGGGCGCGTTGAGGGTTGAATTGTAAGCCATAGCGCAATTCCATAACCGTGATCATGGGAACCGTAATGTCATAATAAATCCGGGGAACACTACCCCCCGTTATAACCCAGTCCGCGCAGGCGGACTTTGTTTGTGTAGCAGCGATTTCAATCGCCGTGGCAAAAGAAGATAATTTAACATGAGATTAACCCGGAAAT
The DNA here is from genome assembly GCF_040219735.1 of Coleofasciculus sp. G1-WW12-02. NCBI lineage: Bacteria > Bacillati > Cyanobacteriota > Cyanophyceae > Coleofasciculales > Coleofasciculaceae > Coleofasciculus > Coleofasciculus sp. G1-WW12-02. The sequence continues at coordinate 6,636 of NZ_JAVJRX010000012.1, forward strand.
TACGACTGTCGTATCCCATTAATAAACGCCATTCTTGCCTCAACTATATCAGACATTAACACACAGCGCACCAGCAACTCTAAATTCAAGTTGGGTAGAAACTCACTGCGCTCAACTTGCTCATAGTCATTTTCCTGGAAACGGTAGATTAAAATTTTATTCTTTTGCCAAAACCAAACTTCAGGAATTTGAAACCGCTTGTACTTTTTGAGTTTATCCGTTCCGCCACTGGTGAGAGCCACTTCAATTGCCAGATCAGGATGCTCTTTCTTTGTGCCAATATAGTAAGACTCATCGGGAGCAAAGGAAGCACCTTTCGTTTCTGCTTCACGAGTTGCATTGCCAATCGGGATAAATCGAATCCCCTTTTCAAATAAGTAGGCTTCTAGGAGAATCGCTAGAAATTTTTTAATCATTTCATGGTCTTCACCTGTTGTCATGAACTCCACACACCCATCAAGATAAGTTAGTTTTAATCCAGGCACATCTTGCATCACGGCTTGAATTGCCTTGAATTGCTGCCAATTATAACGACCGGGTAATATAAAATACTGATCGTTAACTGGGTTTAGTTCTTCTGTAAGTTGTATAGTCATAGCCAAGTTCAAGTTTTCAGTGGGAGTACACATAGGCGATTTAATAACAAATACTTTTAGTAATAATTAAGTACAACCCTTTTTGCCATGGCGACTGGAAGTCGCAGCTACACAAACAAAGTCCGCCTGCGCGGACTAGATTATAAAGGGGGTGGCTAACCCGGATTCGGTTTGTGTAGCCCCAGATTTTAGCTATTTGCCAAAATGGGAGGTTCTATGGAATGAATAAGCGACCAACCCCTATATAGTTTTCAATGTCCAGTACAATCTCGATGAGGCGTTCAACACATCGCTCTCGATAGTCAAATTCGTCAAGGCGCTCAAGACTACCAATTGTAACGACAGGAAATGAATTCGATGTGTTTTCTTCGCGTATGACTTGTTCCAATGAATCATCACCCTTCATATTCCGGTTCGCTGTGAGAATCATCATTTGGTTGGCTTGAGCATAACTCCAGACAAGGCGATCGCTACTATCCATCGACAATCCAGCTTCTGTAAACGTTACAAACTGGATAGACAGAAACTCCAGCCAGCCCCCTTTGGTTAAGATTCCCAGGAAAAGTAGGGCATATCCATCAAGATTGTAGTCTACCAGAAAATTCATGGCGATTTTGAGGCGCGTTTGGCTTTTTGCTCCTCTAGCTTTGCCCATAAAACTTCTTGACCTGGTTTATGTGGCATTGTGGCAATTCGGGCAAAGTGTTCGCGGTTGCGCTCTTCCCAATAGTGGCGAATTTCTTCTCTGGTTTGCAGAACGTCTTGATATTCAGCTTCTACTTGAGTGCGATTGGTTTTAAGATAAGACAATGCTGCATTAATTTGCTCATCCGTAAGGTTAAATTTATCGCGGATCAACTTAGGGGGATACTGAGCCTTCAAAAAATCCATCACATCATAGAGGGTGATGCGTGTACCTACGATAGTCAGTCCCCGTTCTGTACGGATGATTGCGGCTTTTCCATTTGATGCCAAAGTCATATCTGTAGCCTTTCTCCAACTAATTTTATACTACAATCTACACAATATGAACCGTCATTTTTCTTTTGGGTAAGGCAATGTCATCGTTAATACAACTGGACGCTCAGCATCAGTTGGTAAGAGATGAATTGAAATACGAACATCACATTTTTTTGCATCCTCCGGCAAGGATGGTCTTCCTGCTGTTGCTTTTAGTAAAAGCATACCGGGAGCATCAATTATGATTTCGTATGCTGTACTTTGAATGGTTAAAGAGCCCGGTTTACCTGTATGTCTCCATCCATAATACTTACCTATAGCTGGCTCTAATTCGAGCCAATTAGATTTAATTATAGGAATTCCTACAATTTCAAACTCTACCTTACAGCGGTGAAACGGAATAACTATACGATTGTTATTTTTAGGAACAACATACAATTCTATACTCAATTTCAATGCGTCAGGAATGTAATTTCCTACAGAGTCTTCTCCTTTTATTGTTGCGGTAAAGTCACAATCAATAATTTCAACATCTGGTAACCGTTCGAGTGGTGCCAGTAATCGAATCAGATCAGAACGACGTGCTGATCTTACCGATGTGTTTTCACGCCAAGGAACTTCAAGCTCAACAGCACCTGCGCCTTTAGATCCATAAACTGGATTTTTAACGACAAAAGGAGCGCGATCAGTTTCAAACAGTAAAGCTACAACTGTTTTCCCATCTACAGGAATGTTTAGGGGTATCATTCTTGGAGCTAGTTCATTAAAGCAAGACTCTACAGTGGAATACCAACTAGCAAGATCGGTGGCATTGACTCCAATAACACCTTGGTTTTCATCAACACCTATTAACCAAAGTATATTTTCTCCTCGCGCCGCATTTGCATGACCTGCTATTCGACGAGCCGCTTTTTCTTTTTCTATCCAGTCTCGCTTCAACTCAACTAGAAAATCTTCGTTAGGTTGACCCTTTTTGACGCAATCAATAACTCTCAATGCCCAGCTTTCAATTTGTCTCGGATTCATTTCTACTTGTTTCTCTTTCTGCTATATAAATTAGGGCTTCATTTGTTTTTTATTCATTTTGCTATCTTCTCTCTTTGCAAGAGAAAATCAAGGTACTCCTCCAATTGTTGCTGTCTTAATTCTGATAGCTGACGCAACTTGCGTAATATGATTTCTTCCCGCTGCCACTGAACAACGGGGATAATTTGCGAGGCGGCAACCTCGATTGTCACTTGAGGCACATCAAATCCTTCCAAGCTGTATCCATCCTCTTCACCTTCAGCCATGGGGTAATATTCCACAATTGTTGCAATATCTCCCCGTTTCAAATTGTATTCTGGTAAGTCCTGAGCCAGGGCAACTTGGGAAAACAGAGGGTATTGTGCTTTCATGAATTCGCTCCTTTATCTGGCACTAAGGTGACAAATTTAGTCGTACCATTTGCAACCATCCAAATGGTTATAATCCTTAACTCAATGCCATTGGCTCCACACAGTTGAGCATGAATAGCGTACTTTGTACCATAGCGATTAGTGTCAATTTGCTCGGCAGGTTGCGTTAAGACTTGAGCGCGTAGGTCTTGTTCCAGTTGTTGCCAGTTAGCAAGAGTGTACCCAGCTTTTGCCAGAAATTGCGATTTATCGTCTTTCGGAAGCGGTACAAGTAGGTATTTTGTTAGCTTCTCCTCTGCAATGATGGCATTTTGTGGTAACAATACCATTGATTCGTAAACTAAATTGGTTTGAGAAATTTTTAGTCTATTTTATTCTAAGCCATTGTTAAAAATCCCCCACCCAGGAAAACCCAGGTAGGGACAAAACTAATCAAATCACCTCAATTCTAGCCAACCAACTCAGTCGCCCGCTTCGCCAAATTCTCAGCCGTTAACCCATTAAATGCCATAATTTCACCCGCACTCGATGCCGTTTCCCCGCGCTTCCAGGCAAAAATATCGCGCTTAACGGTACTCCGTAACATCAACGGTTCCAGCATGGCACTGGCACCCCCGGTTACGCCAATCAACGCATCGCCACCAAACAACTCCTCAAACCCTTGATCACTTAAAAAGTGGCTATCAGGATCTGTACAAGTTTCCCACGCTACATCATGGGGACGATACAAACGTCGGGGACTAATCACGGAAACAACTCGCACGCCAATCCCTTGATTTTCCAGATGCACCGCTGCATCTAATACGGGAATCAGTGTCATATCGCCAATCACGGCAAACACCACTTTCTTACTCCCTTCTGTGTCATGTAGCACAATACCCCCATCTTTCAAGGCTTGACGGGTTTGCTCAAATGTGGTTAATACAGGTAAAGGAGACTTACTCGCCGTAATCGTAATTCCCTTATTCTTCATCGTCAGCGCCCAGTCATAACACACCTGGATACTATTGGCATCACAGGGAAACAAAGGGAACACATTGCCATTCCGCATCATGGCAGCAAAGTAATTTTCAATCTCTGGACGCTGGTGAGTCCAACCATTGCGCCCTTGTTCTAATGCCCCAGCAGTAAATAAGGTAATCGTAGCCGGTGTCGGACGACGCAATTCTGCCATGGCTTGGGTAACTGTTTGCCATATCGGTAACCCATTAATCGCGAAGGATTCATAGGAACACCAAAGAGTACGGGCACCAAACAAAGCTAAACTCGCCGCTAACCCAGCACAAGCATCTTCACTCAACGGTTCGTAAACCTGACCCTTGGGTCCCTGATAATAGAGTTCATCGACGGTAGGATGGAGAATCTTTAGCGCCACATTAATGTTATTAATCCCAGAGGCGGCATTGCCATCGGCATTAGAAATGATAAAGTTAGGGTCTTGTTTACCCACATAGGCAACTAAAGCCCCCATCGCTGTTGTCGCCACTTGCTTATCACCCTTAACCGGAAATTCCTCTAAGGGTAATGTGCCTAAATCCGGTAGGGGTAATTCTTTCTCCGTCACCACCTGATGAGATGCGGGACCTCCAGCGGCGCGTTCAGAGTTGGTGCGTACCAGTTGCCAAGCTTCTGGGGATAAGGCACGCTGTTTCAAGGCTTGGATAATTTCTTCATTGTCTAGGGTATGGTGAGCGTAGAGGTTGTGGGCTTTGGCGCCTCGCGCATGGACACCCGCGCCTTTAAGCTGTTTGATAATCAGTACAGTCAGCTTACCGCCAAGGGCAGATTTAGCGGCTTTATCCGTGGCTTCTAGTACGGCTTGGGTAAATTCCAAGCGTTTTTCCCAGGAAAAGGCGGTGCTATCAACGTATTCACCGGGTTGGTTGGCGTCGTCAAAGTCTTTGGCATTGACTAAGATAATTTCTTGAAATCCATTGCCTTCCCAGTATTTAATCATCTCGTCATTGGATTTGGTGGATACCATGCTGTGGTGTTCCTGGGAGTATCCATTCCAAACTAAGATGGGTAGGAAGTTGGTGACATCGGGATAGGCGGTGTGGAAGTGACCGAAACTACTCATTATGTAGGGTTCACCAATCCCCCCATCGCCAATCGTAACCGGGAAGAGGGTATCTCGGTGGAGTAATGCCCCCGCCATGGCGAAATGCTGCCCTTGTCCTAGGGGTCCAGCCGGGTTGAGGAGTCCAGGAATTTGACCGGAAAGGTGTCCGAGGAGTCCATGCATTTCCCGAAAGCGTTCCCGCATTTGTTGTACTGTTGTAATCCCCATGTCCTCTAGGGAACGATCTAAGAACATGGTGCTGTAAAAGCCGGGGGCATGGTGTCCCACTTCGGTAATAATATTTTTGTAGCCCAGCATGATTAATGCGGCGATGCCTTCGGCAACACTGGCAAATCCGCCGGGATGACCGGATGCTTTGGATGCTGTGACTTGCAGGATTAGGTAACGCAGGGCATCAGCCGCTAGGAGGGTTTGGAAGACAGCCGCCGGGTCAGATGGAGATGCGATCGCAACGTTGCCCTCAGCAATGGCAGGTTTGCCTCCATACGTCTCCAAACCCGGTAAGGCTTGCCCAAAATATTGGATGCCTTCGCAAAAGGCTGGAACGGGTGACGTAGGTTTTGGGGTTGTTGCAGTCATGCTGAGTACCTTAAATAGTTGTATCGGTAGATTAACTTTATGGAAATTTTACAACGTTTTGCAACTTAAATGTTGTTAAACTCAATCAGGTCTGCGTTATTTAGTGATAATTCAAGGTAATCAGACTTCGTTCCCCAGCGTCGCGGTCTAACCATTTCTCCAGCAGGGGGTGTGCAGATGGTAATGAAGGGGGTGCGATCGCGATGGCGAGCGAATGCCTGTAGGTACGGCTAGTGCATGACGGCAAAAGTTTTTGACCGATCGCTACAATCATATTAGACGCCCATAGGCGATTATCTTAAAATCAAAAGACATTAAGTACTCATGACCGAAACTCAAGATAAACCAATCAATCAGTCAACTACTACGCCAGACGCAGGTCAAACCAAGTCCGGCAATTTTCTGCAAAATTGGAAGTTTAAAGCGGGGTTAATCTCTACAGCAGTTGTTTCAATTTTCCTAGGTTTCTTTCTTCTCGTTTTCTTTTGGCACCACATTGTTGCGGGGATGGGGATGGGTTCGTGGTCCAGTCGTGCTGGTGCAGAACCCATTGAATGCATGATGAAAGACACCAACGACGATGGTTATGTTAGCTGTAGTGCCATGCTTAAAGGTGAGGTGGTTCCTCTAGAATGTGGCGTCAGTGTCTTTAATATTGGTTGCCGAGTTAATTATGGCGCAGCCGCTGCTCCATCTTTGCGTTCTTTTCCTGGTTCAAGGTGAAGCGTTAGCACCCTCCTCACATTTGGGTTTTTGGTGTTTGAGCGACGTTTAGGGACAAAAAGTTATCCAAAAACCCGATTGTGGCAGATCAATGCTTGGAATGTACACCCGCTGATACTGAGGATACTGTTGGCAAATTCGGAAGACTTAACCCTCCAGCTCATCCCGATTAGATCCCCCTTTCGTCCCCTTTAAAAAAGGGGAAACCAATTTGCTAAAATCGCTCTATACTCCCAATGGGGTGTTGATGAACAATTTAATCATTCCCACTAAAGCACCGATCAGGAGGACGAGAACAGATAGAGAATTAATCCCAAAACCAATGCCACGTTTTTCCGCCGCTGTGTAGTAACCCCAGGCATAAATAATTCGCCCAATCACCCAAACTCCACCAATTCCCGCCCCCCAAATTGGACTAACAAACAGGGAGAATAACCACAAACTGGGTAAAAATAAGAGCAATTGTTCTGATGTATTTTGTTGTACGCGAAACACACGCTCAAAATTGGCATCTCCTGAAATTTGAGGTGCAGGTACTTTATATTTTGCCCTAGCTCGACCCACATTGATCGTCAGAACTAAGTAAACCAAGAGAGTGGCAACGGTGGCTAAAGCGGGAAAAATTAACGGTTTCAGTTCAATCATAGTTAAAGCCTCATCAACGGGTGATTGGTAAAAAACAGTTCACTTATTCTTTGTTAATTATTGCTGATTTTTTCGATAAAATCAACGGCTCCTTTCGGGGATAATAGTTTGCAGTAGTGTTTATAGCTCAAAGCCTCAAAGAATAAGTTACCCGTTCTTAAATAGGGAGTTTCTAAAAGATAGGATTTGTTGTCACGCTTTTGAAAAACCAGTTCAGAATAAGACCAGGATAATCCGGTTGCCTTTTGAGTTTCTTTATAATTGATCGTAATATCGGCAGCTTGATAGGCATTTTTGATGCGATCATCGACATAGTTGTACGCCCAGTTTAACGCCAGTTCGTTCATTTTGGAGATAGATTGATGCTCCCCTAGAGAGCGAAACCCTAGATTAGCCGCATCGATGGGATGAGCGGTATTGATTTTGCACCAAACCTGTTCGTAATTAGCGTTAACCTCATTCACTGAAGGAAAATATGTGCTGGTGTAGATTTTGCCATTTTCCACCGTTGGCTTACTTTCCAGAAACTTGTCCAAACGGGTGTAGATAGTATTGACGACATTATTTGAATTAATCGCGTCGCGATGATAGTTTTCTATTATCCGTTGAACGTAGATACACCAGTTGCTTCTGGCTTCTTCAAGAGTGGATGCTTTAATTTTAGGCATAGAGTTAACGCCAATACTGCAAGGTACTACGCGCCCACGCCCTCACCGCGACACCTGCTAATCCTAACGCGGCGCGTTTATCCCCGGTTGCGGTTTGACAAGCACTGAGTACCAATAATAATGTGCCAAATGCCATTCCTTATCTCAACAAACGATTAACCAAGGAGGTGACTGAGTTAACCAGCCATATAATCGAGCCAGCGAGGAAAATGTTCTCCCGCAATTCTCTGCGATTAACCCCATAGCTGGAACGACGCCCACTACCTGCACCATCGCGCTCTAAATCATAAATAATTTTCTCCGCGTACCACCGATCTGACTTTCCGGGATATTTCATTTGCGCCTGAGCCAGCAGTCGTTTAGCTAAACCTTTGTTCCCTTTTACGGCTTTGAGTAAATGGGGGTCTATCCCTTCATTATTCTGGGAATCGCGCCAGATCAAAAACACCATCACACCAATCAACGCCAGCAGTGCGATCGCGAAGGGCAGTTTCATTGATTTAACCTTGAATGATGGATATTCCAGTTATTCTATCCGCTAATTTTCTACACTGCCAAGCTAAAAATATTTAGAAATATTAACGGCATATTTCCCATCTCTAGGGCTTAAGTTGACGAACCCGAAAAACTGTAGCATTAGCTACCAAAAAATCATTGAGACTTGGCGCGATCGCACTACTCCCTGAAGTGTAATCGTTTTTCCATCAGAAAGCAGTTCACTCAAAATCTCAACTTGAGAACGATTCTCTACAATGGCTAACGTTTCAATCGCCTCACCAATCAGAGTCACATAATCCCCTAGATTGCTTTTTAGGGGCATTCACAAATTGACAATGGATAATGAACAATGGATAATGACCTCTCCTTAAAAGAAGAGGATTGAAATCAAGGAAAACCTTTTTTAATTTCTTCGTAAACGAAGAGGTCTTAGACCCAATTAATCAATTGTCAATTATCAATTATTAATTATCCATTGATCAAATTCGGGTTAGCCACCCCCTTGATAATTTAGTCCGCGTAGGCGGACTTTGTTTGTGTAGCAGCGACTTCTAGTCGCCATGGCAAAAAGGGGGTTTCTTATAAGAATCTCAATGGTGGAGCGCCTGAACTAGCTGAAATTACCTGACCAATAATACAACTTTGTTTATATCCTAATTCTTGCAAAACTTTCTCACAGTTTACCGCTTGATCCTCCGGAATTGTTGCCAATAACCCGCCAGAGGTTTGCGGATCAAAAAGCACTGGATAATTGGCGCGATCGCAAATCTCTTCTTGATTGCTGATAAACCTTGCAGCTTGTACATTCTGGGGATACAGCGAACTGACAATTCCCTGTTCCACAAGTTCCGTCACCCCCTCCAGGATGGGAATTTTATCCCACTCTAATTCCACCGCCACTCCCGATGCTTGCACCATTTCTACCAAATGTCCCACGCATCCAAACCCAGTCACATCGGTACAAGCGGTAACACCATGATCCCTAAATACTTTAACCGCTTCCTGATTCGATAACAGCATCGACTCAACCGCCTGATCAATCCAGCGCCCTTTTGCCTGTAAACGCTTATGAGCAGCAAATAATATCCCGGTTCCTAAACCTTTAGTGAGAATTAACTGATCACCCGGTTTCATTCCACTTTTTTTAAGGATTTGCTGAGGATATACTAACCCATTACAGGATAAACCAAACGTTAATTCTGCCCCTTCTGTTGTATGTCCTCCCACCAAAGGTGCTTGTACTTGAGAGAGTACCTTCATCGCCCCCGATAATAATTGATAGAGGGTTTCCTCCTGTTTTTCTGCTGTTCCATAAGGAACCGTTACCATTGCTAAAACACTCTGAGGCGTCGCACCCATGGCAAATAAATCGCTGAGACAGTGATGGGTGCTAATTTGTCCAAAGATAAAGGGATCATTGATTAAGGTACGAAAATAATCAATTGTTTGCACTAATAGTTTATCGGCGGGAACTTTGATCACCGCTGCATCATCTGGCGTTCCCAATCCGAGAATAATATCCTCTGGCGTGGGGAAAGGATACTCATCCTGCAACCGTTTTAACACTCGTTCTAGGGTAGTGCTACCCACTTTAGAACCACATCCGGCGCAATACATGGGTGGGGTGTTTTCCGGCTTCTTTAGAAGGGTAGATTTCGTCAAGTTTTGGGTTTTATCCGGGAGATTCTTCCCAGGTGTCATTGCTGGCAAATCCCTAAATTGCCTCATAAACTTGCGATCAATATGATCCTTCCAACGCCATAGTAGTCGAGAGTGCCAGCCAAAGGAACCCCAGGATGCGATCGCGCCGCCATCACCGGTTCCAATTAAACTCAAATACCGCCGTTGGGGTTGATAAGGATTTAGTGCTTTTCCCTGTAAAAAGCGACGCAAATTTCCGACTAAAGGCTTCCCTTGACGCACCGCAAATACCCCAGCTTTAGGGCGAGGATGATTCACCATGGTGGCGATATCACCGGCGGCAAAAATATGAGGATGAGAGAGGGATTGTAACGTATCGCTAACTGAAATAAAACCCTTGGAATTGGTATGAATTCCTGATTCAGCTATCCAACTGGGCGCAGCGGCTTGGGTTACCCAGAAGCTGTAATCGCAATCGACAACTAAACCTGACTCACAGCAAATTTTATCTGGCAATATCTGAGAAACGGTTTCCCCTAGATGTACCTGAATTCCCCGCTTCTTTAGCAGCTTTTGAACATATCGCTGCACCCAGGAATTATGACCGGGTAATAGTTGCTTTCCCCGATGAAACAAATGGATTTTTACAGAGGTGCTATAGCGCGTCTCTACATCATTAATACGCCGTTGCATCGTCATTGCCAGTTCCACGCCACCTGCACCACCGCCAACAATTCCTAAACTCAGAGATTGCTGAGGATGTTGGCTAATTGTTTCGATTATTTGATTCCACCGCGTTAGAAATTGGGGAACGGGTTTGGCGGGAATCGCGTAGTTAGCTACGCCAGGAATCGATTCTTTCGCCGGGGTACTTCCAATATCAATGGATAAGACATCAAAGGCAACGGGAGGACGATTTGCACAGATAACTTTATTCGAGTTTAAATCCAAACCTACGGCTTTATCAATATATAATTGAGCGCCAGCAAATTGGGCAAGGCGTCGCAAATCAATATGACATTCATCAAAGGTATAAAACCCAGCCACATGACCCGGTAACATCCCGGAATAGGGTGTATAAGAAACATTGGTAATCAGGGTCAAGCGCACTCCGGGCAAGGGATTCATCCCCAACATCCGCAGTGCGATCGCGTGGCTATGACCGCCGCCAATCAGGACTAAGTCTTTGTCCTTTGTCCTTTGTCCTTTGTCCTTTGTCATTGGTCAGGGGTTGACACTTATATGCCTAATTTAACATAGTTAAGTTTCTTTAGACTAACCCATTTATAATTATTGGCTTTGATTTGATTATCCTAATAGTAGGTTAGACCCTTGGAACGCGACCCAATAATAGCTAGGTTTAGCTCGTTGGGTTTCAATCCGTTCAACCCAACCTACAACAGTAACTATGTTCCTATATTTAGGTTTGCTCAAACAAATACTTCATCCAATATTTATATTCATCTAATTTTTATAAAGTTTCAATGAAGTCAGAGACGAAGGATTCACTACACTTATATAATTTTGCTTACCTAGAGTCTTATTTCATGCCAACAAATGCTCAATCGTTCCAATCTATTACTCGGTAGTCTAACCTCCCTAATTGTATCCTTAATTTTCACTTCTCCAGCCGCTGCCGTTCAACTGACCGGACGTGCTATTCTTGGGGCAGATACATTCGCCCCAGGTCCCACCTCAGGACAACAAAGTTCTATCCCTTTTACCGATCAACAACCCGTGCAGGGCTTTTCGGCTGTTTTACCGGGACCCAAACCCGGAACCTTTCGGGTTATGGTAGATAACGGTTTTGGCAGTAAAAGCGATTCGGCTGACTTTCTGCTGCGGGTTTATGCCGTCGAACCCGATTTTACCACAGGTCAAGTTTTCCCGGTTAATTTCCAAACGGGCGAACGACTGACTCGCTTTAGCAATGAAAGTTTTTTACAGTTAAATGATGGGAACAATCAGATAGATTTTCCAATTATTGCCGAACAATCCTTTTATCCAGAAACCACCATTCCTGTAGACCCAAATGTTCAATCCAATCGCTGGTTAACTGGTGCTGATTTTGACATCGAATCCTTCCGTCAAGCGAGTGATGGAACCTACTGGTTTGGTGATGAATTTGGTCCCTTTCTCTTTCATGTTTCGGCAGAGGGTCAAGTTCTGGATGCGCCAATTCCACTGCCCAATTTTCTGGGTTTTGGTGATAACCCCCTAGTTCAATCTCCTGATAATCCCCAATTGGATGGTACAGCCAATTTGCGGGGTTCCCAAGGATTTGAAGGGCTGGCACTTAATAGCAGTGGCACCAAACTCTACGCTATGTTAGAAGGGGCATTGCAACCTGATGATCAACGCGATCGCCTGCTGATTAATGAGTTTGATTTAGCTAGCCAACAGTATACAGGTAAAACGTTTTTCTATCAACGAGATCCCCAAGGTCGAGCGATTGGTGACTTGACGGCAATTAATGATCATGAATTTCTGGTCATTGAGCGCGATAACAGGCAAGGTGATCCTAATAATCCTGAATTTACTAGACCTGCTGAATTTAAGCGCATTTACAAAATCGACATCAATCAGTTAGATAGTGAGGGTTTTGTCCAAAAAGAATTATTAGTGGATTTGCTGAATATCCCCGATCCCAATAATATCGGGGGTAATGGCACAACAAATGGAGTATTTACCTTTCCCTTTGTGACGATTGAGAATGTATTACCTGTGGATGAGAAAACCCTACTGGTGATTAACGATAATAACTACCCATTTTCCCAGGGGCGTATTCCTGGCAAACCAGATAATAATGAATTCATCCTTGTCCAACTCGATCAACCCTTAAATCTTGCTCCGTCTCAGGCTACCCCTGTACCTGAACCGATGACTATTTTGGGTTCGGCTGTGGCGTTTGGTTTTGGTGTCTTATTTAAATCTAAAAAAAGGCAGTAACTGTTCATTGTGTATTTTAATATCCAACTTATCTCTCTCAGGCTAGATTGATTTTCCCGAATCCCAACGGCATAATGAAGAGAAACAAAAGGAGAAACTGTAATGCCCAAGGCGATTATTTTTGATGTAGACGGCACTTTAGTTGATTCCGTTGATCTGCACGCTCAGGCGTGGGTTGAAGCGTTTAAACAGTTTGGCTATGACGTGCCTTACGATAAAGTCCGTCATCAAATCGGTAAGGGAAGTGAGCATATCATTCCTATATTTATTCCCCAAGAGGAGTTTGAACGCATCGGCGAGGATATTGCAAATTATCGCAAAGAATTCTATCAAGAAAACCTCCTATCCCAAGTGCGTCCATTTGAGGGAGTGCGCCAACTATTTGAACGCCTCAAATTAGATGGCAAAAAAGTTGTCGTGGCGTCTTCAGCTAGAACAAAAACCCTTACTCACTACAAAAAACTATTAGAGATTGAAGATTTAGTAGACGGCGCAACCTCTAGAGACGATGCTGAAAAGTCAAAACCCGATCCCGATATCTTTCAAGCCGCATTAGATAAGCTCGATGGAGTGACTCCCCAAGACGCGATTGTGGTGGGTGATAGTCCTTATGATGCTGAAGCCGCCTGTAAAATTAACCTAGATGTTATTGGCGTACTTTGCGGTGGTTTCTCAGAAGCCGAGTTAAAAGAAGCCGGCTGTATGAAAGTCTATCAAAATCCTGCGGATTTACTCGCTAACTATCATCAGTCTCCTTTGGCTTAATCTCAGTAAATTCTTAATCATCGATCTCACCCCAACAACTACTGAACCAATTTACGAATTTTCCCATAGGCAATATAAGAACCTCCCTGGGGATTTTCCTTAACCTCATCAACCACATATAATAGTCCTTCCTCTCGAATCGTGCGAGGAAAACGGATGTTGTAGTCGGGATTATAGCCATCAGAAACCACTCTGGCTCGTAGTTTTTTCCCATCCTTCACACATTGAACCAAAACCCCATCCCCCACCGTATCTGTGGTTTCTAAATCAGCCGCTGTTCCTTGGGCTTTAGCGGTTTGTAATTCTTTCCCTGGGCGGGCTGTTTTTTGGGTAAATTTTGTTTCTTCTCCGGGTTTAACCAGGCGGCGAATGTTTCCTGAAGCGCGATAAAACGTACTATTAGCGGATAGGGTAATTTCATCTACGATATAGGTGACACCCTGTTCGCGGATACGGCGAGGAAACTGCACATTTAAATCAGGATTGTACCCCTCAGAAATGACCCGCACTCGGAGTTTACCACCCGCCCGTTCACATTTAACTAAAACACCACCGTCTGGATCAGTCGTCACCTCTAACCCACTGGCTGCGCCTGTTGTAATTCCGCGTAATTTTAAGTCTTCGCGATCGCGGGTTTTGGTTTGATAGGATTGATCGCGCATTTCTTTGCGGATTGCCCGATCAAATCGCCGATTTTCTAGACATTGGGCATAGTAGTCCAGTTGGGCAATTTCTTCAGCAATTTCAAAGAATTCGTCTAATGTCTTGCCTTTGAGTTCCTCGATAGTTTCCCGCAGTTTAGCCACTGCTTGTTGAAAGTCTCCCTTATCCGCCAGGGAAACGGCTTCATCTTTTAATTTAGCAATTCTTAACTGAGACGTTTGTTCCAAAACCTTAGGATCGGGTTGGATGTTTTTGGCTTGTTCTTCTGAACCGACGTTTAAGGTAATAGAAAACTGATTGCTAATGTCTTTGATACTTCCTGCAACAATCGTTTGATAGTCATACGTCACAGTAGCAATCGCCCTCATTCCAGATTTTGATTGCGGGGAAATCGTTAAGGGAATCGCTAAGGGCTTTTGTTCAACGCCATACACATCACCCAAGAAAACCTCTACCGTATTACCCGCCTGGGAAAAGCGATAGTTATTTAAAATCTCCCCAACTTCAACAAACTCTTCCGGCTGTAGCCTCACCCTCAGATTTTGCGCCACAACTGAAACCAAACTTTCCATCTCAATTTCAAACACTTGAGAGGCGTCGTCTGGAGACTGAATGAAATAGAAATTCCCCCTGGCTGCATTGGCTATGTTAATCAGTAAATCTTCATTAAAATTATTACCAAACCCCAAAGTTGTGGTCACAATATTCGCTTCGGCTTTTTCTTGTGCTGTCTTCGTCAGCACTTGTGGATCTTGAATCCCATAATTTGCCAATCCATCGGTTAAGAGTAAGACTCGATTAATTCGTTCCGGACTTTGGTGGGATTGAACTTGACGACATCCCAACAACCACCCGCCACTTAAGTTGGTGCAGCCCCCTGCCCGAATTTTACCAATTTTTGTTTTAATGGCGGCTTTATCGCTAACTAATTCTGGGGGAATAATCACCTCGGCGGTATCATCGTAAATCACCACCGAAACAAAGTCATCGGTGGTGAGATGATCGATAAGATTTTGTGCGGCTTTAATCGCATATCGCAGGGGTTCTCCCGCCATTGAACCCGAACGATCTAAGACTAAGCTGAGATTGAGCGGACGACGAGATGATTTCTCCTGATTTGACTCAGATCCTTGAAAGCTAATCAGTAAGTCTACAGTCGAGGGACTCTCTGCTGCAATTAAAGATTGACTGAGGGTGTAGCTGGCTTTCATATAGACCGATTGAAGGATTTAGACGGCATTGTTTTATTTTAGCTTAATTAATGTCAACAACTAAAAAATCCTTGTCATGGGAGCATCTTGCTGGCTACCCATTCCCAACTTAAAGGGGTGACAGCTTAAGGAAATGATATCAGGGCGTAGAGACGTTCCGCCGGAACATCTCTACCGTTGTTCAATCCGTTTCATCCTCGTCATTGTCATCAAAGAAACCGGGCGGCGGTGGAATATCCGGAACGATTTGAATCGTCATTCCTTGTTCAAACATACAAGAATCTATATCCTCATCGTCTAAGATTACCTGCCTATGCGCCCAAGCCAGACGTTGATCGGGAAGTTCAATTTCTACCCAGCCGCCTTTAGTTTGTTTCCCAGTTATCGATACTTGTTCTCTAGTGAGATAGGTGATGATATTCTCTCGAAATGATGCCGGATCAGAGCGTACATTTCCTGTGACAATAACTGAACAAGCCGGAGATTCTGGCGATGCTTCCGGTTCTGGAGAGGGAGACGGTGAGGGACTAGAATTAGTCTCCTTTGGGGATTCTGTCGCTGTGGGAGAAGTTGTTGGTGAGGATACAACGGTATCCGTTGAATCGGTTAACGGTTGTACTGAAGCACGATTAAATAAACTAATCAGTAGAACTACTGTCGCTAAACCGCCGCCAATTCCTAGCCAAAGTAGGAGTTTTTTAGGGGATTTGGAAACCGTCGGTTCAGGATTTAAGAAATTGTTGAGATTTGATGATAATTGGACGCCAGAAGTGGGAGGGGTTTCCGGTTCCTCTGGCGTTTGCATATACCATTCGGGGATAGAATCGGGTTTTATGGAGTGTCGAGCGGGTTGATCGCCATTGGCTACCGTCGATTCTGTCGTGGGTTGAGGATGAATAGACTCAGGAGGGGATGGGGGCGCGATCGCACTCTGGTGGTGTTGGGGTGAAACCTCTTTCGGTGTGGAGCCTGGAAGAGGTGGTGCGGTGGGAGCAACCGATTGAGTGGGTGGGAAGTTATCCTCGGCTTGGGGTGAAACCTCCACAGGTACAGAGACTGAGATAGTGGGTGTGGTGGGAGCAACCGATTGAGTGGGTGGGAAGTTATCCTCGGCTTGAGATGACACCTCCACAGGTACAGAGGCTGAGACAGGTGGTGCTGTGGGAGCAACCGATTGAGTGGGTGGGAAGTTATCCCCGGATGGGGGTAACTCCTCCCTGGGTGTGGATTCCTCTTTTTGATCCAGAATGAGTGGGGAGGAAATCCGACTCAGATACGCTCTAATTTCGGCTCCCCCTGTTCCCTCCGCTTCCCGATTATTGGCGGGATTCCCTGGGGGAGTTTCCCGGGGTTGCTTTTGTGATACGATTAACTCTTCAATGCCTTTAATATCTTGATCTCTCAATCCTAAAGACTGTTGCAAATCTTTTAGGAGTTTACGAGACTTGGAATTGAGTGAATTGTCGGCTCGGAATACTTCCCGAAATGCTTGCTTGTATCGCTGTAATTTTTCCTGGTACTCCCGATAGGGGGTTAAGACTTGTGCTTCTATCGCGGCACAATCTGATGGGGTAAGCTGTAGACTCTGTGCTAATGTATCAAGAGCTGAACGACCGCCGACAGAAATTTCACCCGCTCTAATCCAACGTTGTGCTTCTTTGCGATACTTCAGGGTGAGGCGATTTAGAGGAACTTGACTCAGTGCGATCGCTTGGTAGGGTTCGCTAGCATATAACCTAGGTTTTAAAGCGGGAGCAACGATTTTAAGCTGCTGATAAACATAGTCATGAAGTTCCCTAACACAAATCCAATCATCATGATTGCGATCAGCGATTCCCGTTGCTAGTCCCTCGACTAAATAACGAGTGTAATCTGAGGGTTGAGAGAGTTCTGATTGGTTGAAATAGGGAATGGAACTAAAACAGCTCAGCAGCGCCCACTTTTCACCCGCCAGTTGCTCTTTGAGCCCGACTTCATTATAGTCGTTTGTGTTTATCTCCCAATCCAGAATATTGCTACAGTAACCATCGATGATCACGATATTCTGCGGACAAGGACTATGCTTAAGTATATCCTGGATTAAACTAGCCGGAACAACGGTTGCCTTAACTAATTCTTTTTGGGAATGATCATCAGTCATGCGAGTGGCAGTGATGCCAGTGCCTAAATATAGGGTATCATTATAATCTTGAATACATTGACCCGAAAAAAACAACAACACGATATCTTCCTCTGAACGCTGGGAAAATAACGTTTCCATGGTTTCCCTCATCACGGGAGGATTCGGATTGATGAGCGTTTTTATCTCGTCAAAAGAATACTGCAAAACTCGTTGCATCGCTTCAACAGCGTTAACGGCTCCGGGTACGGGATGAAAACCATAACCGTACTCACTTACCCCAATCAGCAATGCTATTTTCACAACTGGCGATTCCCTAGACTGCTACAACGTTTTGTGCTGCCTAAATTACTACCATCAAGATTTTATTCGGCAACTTGTGATCCTAAGTTTAGATTCACTGGTTCCACGAGAGCGGTTGTACATTTTATCTGCTATATTCATGGGTTTTTGCCCTTATTGCGGAATCAATTAACCACGTCCCCACGCGGCAAAAACCAGGATATCAAGGCAGATATTTAAATGTGTGTTAGCTTAGACCCTTGATGGTTGTCGTTGAGTACACCCTGTTTAAACCTTTACTTCTGTTCTATCCGGCTAGACAGGCAGGTATCTACCGAGATTCTATTTTCTTTGGTCTATTTACAAACCTATACATTGATCGTAAACTATATTTTTATTTGTGGCTACCATCGCTTTTTTTCTTCTCTCTAGAGTTTGTGGCAATTTGATAGCCAGCATCAAATCCCCCCCCAAATACTGATGCATTAGTTACATGTTTCCAGACATTTACCAGGTATCCTGGCAGGGGGCATCTTATTTTATCGGAATGAACTTCGCCGAATAGAGAGACTCCGAAGACAGAAAGGCAGAGTGAATCGACTCAATTAATTGTTGCTCAGAGTGTAATGAACACAACCCCGACAATCATAATTGCTGCGCCGATTGACCGTTCTTTTATACCTTCTTCATGAAAAATAAAATGTCCCAGGAGTACACTGAAGAAAACACTAATGCGCTTGATGGAAATGACATGAGCGACTATTGTCATATCAATCGCCTGCATTTGGAAGAGGAGAGCCATAGCGTGAAAGAGTCCAATAGGTATCAAGGGGATTAAATTTTGGGGGATTTGCTTTAAGTGATTGTAAGCCTTATACAGCAGGATCGGTGTCATCGCTGTGGCAATAAACGAATAGTTTGCGATCGCCCAAAAAGTTGGTGAAGAATTTTGCACTCCAATCTTGTCAACATTGGCGGTAATACTCCAAATAAATGCCACCAGGAGCATCAGCTTTGGTCCCTTTTCCCGGAAGAGAGATTTAAAGGGATCAAAGTAACCCTGCTCTTTTTCATTCAACTTTAAAGTATAAGACCCTGCTACGATCAAAACTATGCCGATGGCATCCATGACCGTAGGATATTCTTGGACAATCAGGGGAGAAGTGGCTAGCAGAAACAGGGGGGTGAACGTAATTAAAGGAACCGTTATTGATAAATCGGCAACCTTGATCGCTTTAATATATAAAATGATCGCAATGACATTGAGACTACCACTAACAAGTAAGGCAACTCCAAAGTGATTTCCTAGATCAGGGATGTCAATAAAAAATAAAATAGGCAGCAACAAGGGAAGCGTAAAAGTAATTAATGACCACGACACAACATAAACATTGATGGTTTTTAAGCCATGCTTGCTGGTGACATCCAAGAGCGATGTGAAAATAGCGGTTAGGATAGCAAAGACAAACCAAGTCATGGGCAATTTAAGTTTTATAAATAACTACAATTTATAAAACTTGTCATTTTTTGATGTATAACTTAGGGCTGATGACTTTTTAGAGACATTGTCCCCAACTTCTCTACCGGGTGACTAGCTCTGATAGAATCAGGGTTTGCAGATAGAAAGTATCCCAGATTCCCAAAATCCCAAGGACAGGCTGGGGAAATCACTAATCAATTTGGTGCAACGGGCAAAATCATGAAACGCAGAAAATTTGTCGGGAATGCTGTCATTGGTGCAACGGGCACCGCCGCCTTAGGGGGTTGTCGCCAAACTACCACCAGTTCAGTGGCACAAAGTGGTAGCCAACCTAGAATTCGATGGCGCATGGCAACGAGTTGGCCCAAATCTTTGGATACTATTTTTGGCGGCGCCCAAACCATGAGTCAGCGTGTGAGTGAAATGACGAATGGACGTTTCACGATTACGCCCTTTGCAGCGGGTGAGATTGTACCGGGATTGCAGGTGCTAGATGCGGTACAAACCGGAACCGTGCAATGTGGTCATACCGCTAGCTATTATTACATTGGCAAAAATCCCGCCTTGGCGTTTGGCACTACTGTTCCCTTTGGTTTAGACGCCCAACAACAGAATGCCTGGTTATATCACGGCGGTGGTTTAGAGGCGATGCACAAGCTTTATAGTGACTTCGGCGTGATTAGCTTTCCGGCTGGGAATACGGGGACTCAGATGGGCGGCTGGTTTAAGCGAGAAGTCAACTCGGTGGCGGAACTCAAGGGATTGACCATGCGTATCCCTGGGTTAGGAGGTGACGTGATGTCTCGGTTAGGGGTCAACGCACAAGTCTTACCCGGTGGTGAGATTTACCTCGCACTAGAACGGGGGGCGATTGACGCGGCTGAATGGGTAGGTCCCTATGATGATGAGAAGCTAGGCTTGCATCAAGCGGCTCAACTCTACTACTATCCCGGCTGGTGGGAACCCGGAGCGACCTTAGAAGTACAGGTGAATAAGGCAGAATGGGATAAATTGCCCAAAGAGTATCAGGAAGTCTTCAAAACGGCAGCGATGGACGCCAACCTGAATATGCTGGCACAGTATGACGCCTTAAATCAACAAGCCCTGGGAAAACTGCTGGACACTGGCACAAAGCTAATGCCCTATTCTCCAGAGATTATGCAGGCGGCTCAGAAGGCATCCTTTGAGATATATGAGGAAAATGCAGCCCAAGATAGTACCTTTAAAGAGGTTTACGAGCAGTGGAAGGGCTTTCGCGAACAGATTTACCGATGGCACCAGGTCAATCAACTCAGTTTTTCTAATTTTGTGATGGCGAATTAGGGATGAGTCGTGGGCGTAGAGGTACGACATGTCGTGTCCCTAGATTATTAGGCATACTAGAAGGAGGACAATTCTGTGAGATTTTCATGCCCGTAAAATAGACTTAGCTGCTGTATAGTATCTTAAACCTAACCTTCTGGTATTTTATCTCCCTCTAATCCCTCCCTGCAATTTTACCAAAGTTAATTGAACCCCTATGGCACGTCGATCTAAATCTTCCGCTCGTGATACCTCACCCGCTAAATCCCCCATCGCTTCTATCCTGAACGCCACCACCCTAGCCATTATCGGCGGGATTTTTATCCTGGGAATTGGTGTCGGGATTGCTTTTAGTTCCACAGCCAGTCCCAATCTGGAAAATGTGGCATCCCGTGAAGCGATTGACCGCAGTGCGCCCAATCCGGAATTGTGTATCCAGTATGGTGCCAGCGCTATGGTCACAGATATGCGGGTTTTTGTCACCCTCAACCCCTTTAACGTTTACGTAACTCAGCCGAGTATGCGCCCCGGATGTGTTTTGCGCCGGAACAACTGGGCAATTTTAGAGAAACAGAACCTGGTTTCCTCGGAGCAAGTGAATGAGTGTAAGAACCGGATGAATACCTTTGGCTTCACTGGTCCGTTGGAAGGTAAGCCGAAAATTGACTGTATCTACCAGAATGAGGCAGAGGATAACTTCTTCCTCAACCAACCGGGATCAGGTAGTTCACCATCTGAAACCAATAAGTTTTAACGCCTATCTTGCTTACCTTATAGGGTGTAGAGACGTTGCATGCAACGTCTCTACATTGGTTGTGTAGGGGCGGGTTTTCCCCCTATCGTTGCTAAAGCAGCAATCATCCGGACATAATATGACCTATTCGTAGTAGGCATTTTAGGGCACTAAAGTGCCTACTACAAACAATCCCTAATCCCGATGCATTAATGGTCTTAGCGCATTTAATCCAGCTACGATCGCACTCCCATTATGCACCCCTGTGGCAACCAGGGGATGAAGTCCCACTGTTGAAGCCAGTCCCAAGGCGGCTAGGTTAGGAGTGACAGCTAGGGCGGTATTCTGCTGGACAATTCCCCGGGTTTGCTTGGCAATCGCGATCGCATCCAGTACACTGGCTAAACCATTCTCCATTAGCACTACATCCGCCGTTTCCCTCGCTACGGCTGAACCATCGCCAAAGGAAATCGATACATCCGCATAAGCTAGCGCCACGGAATCATTTAACCCATCTCCCGTAAACGCTAAGGTTTTCCCCTCTGCTTTTAACCGACGTACCACATCAGCTTTGGTTTGGGGGAAGGCTTCGGCGTGAACCTGAGACAAGGGAATATCTAATTCCTGCGCCACGGCGATGGCTTTGGTTTGGCTATCCCCCGTTAAAAGATGAATCTCCATACCATACTCATGTTGCAACTGATGAATCACCCGGCGGCTTTCTAAGCGTAAGGGATCTTTATATTGAATCACCCCTTGGAATTCATCCTCACAAGCCACATAAATCAGCGAAGAATCGGCAGAAATGGGACAATCTTGCTGACACCCCCAGAGTTGACGACAACAGGGATGTTGATCATAAAAACAATCCACACTAATCCCAGCTTGCCGCAAAAAGCGATCGCTGCCTACTAATACTCTCTCACCGTCAATTTCCGCCCGCACACCTAATCCGACTTCATAATCCCACTCACCACGAGGTAAAATATCTATACCCTTCTCCTCTACATGACGCATTACCGCTTCAGCCACTGGATGAGTCAACCGTTGTTCTGCTGCTGCTGCAAGTTCTAAGATACGTTGTGCCGACAAGCGATTGGTTACAGTTTCCACCGCAACAACTTGAATATTCCCCTGAGTTAAGGTTCCTGTCTTATCGAAAACAATTGTATCCACCTGGGCAAGTTGTTCCAATGCCCGTCCCGAACGGATTAAAATACCATGGCGAGTGGCATGGGTGAGGGCGGCGAGAAAGGTGGTGGGAATGGAGACGCGCATCCCGGTGACAAAATCCAGGGTGAGGATA
This sequence comes from Coleofasciculus sp. G1-WW12-02, assembly GCF_040219735.1. Classification (NCBI taxonomy): domain Bacteria; kingdom Bacillati; phylum Cyanobacteriota; class Cyanophyceae; order Coleofasciculales; family Coleofasciculaceae; genus Coleofasciculus; species Coleofasciculus sp. G1-WW12-02. The sequence goes on from NZ_JAVJRX010000012.1 coordinate 29,236, forward strand.
GACGCTGCTCTGGCGGGGTTACGAGTAATTGCCCAAACCCCAGTGGCGAGGAGAAACGCGGGCATAATTGACCGTTCTGCCAGTTGTGCGGCATAATTTTCCATACGGGTATCATGGACGGGGGCTTGCTGCACCAACTGAATACTCGCACCGGCACAGGTATCTGCCCCAACCCGTTCCACTTTGATATATAATTCCCCCGATCGCACTAATGTGGATGCATAGACGGTTTGTCCTGCTTCTCGTACCACAGGCATGGATTCCCCGGTGAGTTTCTGTTGATCAATCGTGGCATTTCCCCGCAACACCACGCCATCGACGGGAATTTGTTCCCCCGGATATACTATTACGGTGTCTCCAGGTTGTACCTGAGTTAAGGGAACCTGCTGTTTTTCACCGTTACAGTCCATCCAAGCATATTGTCCGATAGAATCGAGTAAATCTGTGGCTTTGGCATGAGTTGAACGAGCCGTGCGATCGCGGATAATATCTCCTAGTTCATGGAGTGTCATCATCAGGGCGGGAGTCAGCCAGTTTCCCTGAATTGAGGACAGAGTAATCGCTACCAAATCCAAGCAATCGATAGTGAGTCGGTGTTCCCCCAGCAAACTAGCGATGGCACGTTTCGCCACAGGTAATCCCGCAACCGCGACAGAACCCGCCACCAGAGATTGAGGAATGGGGAGGCGCAACGGGCCCCCTAGCAGGGCGAGGAGGGTAGCTAGGGCGGGACGTTTGAGTTCAGACCAGTCATTTTCGTCTAGTGATTGGGGATTGGGATTTGAGGATTGGGACTCCCCAACTAGGGCGGGTTTAGTTAAGTTAGCGGTTTCTTGGGTAATGTTATCGGTCAAACCCGCCCCTACAAATTGGCTCCTGTGCTCCCTATCTTGTTTTCCTGATGTTTGAATCAACGAAAGCAACACCCGACGCATCTGAACATCGGATAGCTGTTGATTGTTATAGGCAATTACAATAGAGGCGGCGGGACGACGCACACGCACCTGAATCACCCCATCTTGGGACGCCATCAACGCTTCTAAACGATGGGCATAATCGGCATCATCTGCCAACCGGGGTACGCGAAATCGCACCCGTCCGGGAATCGAATGCACCACGCGACAATGGATTCTCCCAGAGGGTACAGCCTTGTTCCCTGACAGGTTTGCCTGATTGAAATCCTGGGAGTTATCATAACTGGCGTAGCCTGCGATAGCGTCCCATCGGCTGTCCAGATTTACCATGCTCATGCCTCAGAAATCTTGATTGGTAGTTAGGCATTTCTACTGTAAAACCTTAAGGACGGTTAATTCACTCTCTGCAATTTTTATTCACAAATCATTAATATATTAGCTAATAATTTAAAAAATATAATTGATATTTGTCACTATTTCATCAGATGTATGGTCATATAGTTGACATCACAGCCTTAAGGACACGATAGTATCGTGTCCCTACCCCATCAACCATCTCTTGAATTACGGTAGGGGCATGGCACTGCCATGCCCTCTCATCATCAATATAGATCCTAATCCAATCCCACAGAAAGCCCTTTAACTGCCCGTTCTCAACTGAGTAAATAATGCGCGATCGCATCCCCTACCCCCTCTAAATCAATCCCACCTAAATAATCATGAACTAAACGTTTAAACCCCAACGTTTAAGGACACGATAGTATCGTGTCCCTACCCCATCAACCATCTCTTGAATTACGGTAGGGGCATGGCAGTGCCATGCCCTCTCATCATCAATATAGATCCTGATCCAATCCCACAGACATCCCTTTAACTGCCCGTTCTCAACTGAGTAAATAATGCGCGATCGCATCCCCTACCCCCTCTAAATCAATTAGAGTTCCCTCCCCTTGCAGGGGAGGGTTAGGGAGGGGTTTGTCTAGGGTAGAGACACGGCAATGCCACACCCTCTCCTCGTTAATCTAACTATCCCCAAAATCACCCTAAACCAGGTATCCTTTGCCCCCTTACCGATGCAAATAAATCACCTTTGCCATTTCCCGATCCAACGCCGCACGAGTTCTGCCCACCTTAATAATATAAGAAGGAAACCGCTGCTCCAACAGAATCGGCATTCCAGGACTAATCCCCATCGCCATCAACTTCTGCAACGTCATCTCATCCTTCGTCTTTAACGCAGCAACGGTGCCGCTATTTCCCCGTTTAACCGATGCTAGTGCAATCATTTAAATCGTTACTCCTAATCCATTTAACAAACCATTAACCAAATATCCCACAAAAAAGGCAAAGGGAAAAATAAACGCCACAATCGCCCAAGTTACTTTCGCCCCTCGCTCTTTCAACATCACTTGCAGTTGGGCAATACAAGGTAAAAACAGGGTTAACACAATCGCTGTCACCACCAACTGATTCCCCGTAAAAATACCCTGCTGTTGCATATCAAATAATCCAGCCGCGCCGTAATCCCGCCGGAAGAAACCATATAAAAAGATCGGCGCAGCTTCTCTGGGCAATCCTAACCCTAAAGCAATCGGCTCAATTCCCTGAATAATCCATCCAAACAACCCCGTCAAACGCCCAAACCAAATAATCACCGATGCCCAAATAAATAGGGGCAGAATTTCCATAAAATACCACTTCATTCTGAGATAGGTTTTAACCAGAATGTTTTGTAGTTTGGGAAAGCGCAAGGGGGGGATTTCCATGTAAAAACTAGCGGGTTTTCCGGGAAGCAATCGGGCGGTTAAATACCCCGCAACCATAAAAATTGCCCCAATAACCCCACCCCAAATCAACAACGCGGCGGGTTTTTGGGCTAATAATCCCACAATCACCCCCCACTGTGCCGCACAGGGAATGGCTAAGGATAACAAAAATGTGGCAATTAATCGTTCCCTTGTCGTTTCCAGGGTGCGGGTGACCAATGTTGCCATGGTGTCACAGCCCAATCCCAACACAATCGGAATCACCGCCCGCCCCGATAACCCGATCGCCTTAAACAGGTTATCCAGCATCAGGGATAATCGCGGCAGATAGCCACTGTCTTCCAGGAAGGAAAACATGAAAAAGAATGTGGCAACAACAGGTAAGACAATCGCCACCGCATAGCGAATCCCCAGGGTAATAATTCCGTAGTCGTTGGCAATTAAATCTTGTAAGGGTTGCCAGGGCAAAATTACCGCTACTGTTTGGTTGACAACGGGATTAATATATGTTTCAAAAAAGGTTTCAATGGTATCCACCATCGTCCCCGCCCCGAATTCGCCGACAAATTTGTAAACCCCGTAATAAAGAATTGCCAGCAAAATCGGAAATCCTGTCCAAGGATTCACCGTGAGTTGGTGCAGTCGTTCCGTTAACGGGGTTTTCCCCTGGTTCGATTCGCTGAGGACATGTTGTTCGATCGCCCACGCCCGTTGCTGACGCGCCTTGGCAATAGCCGCGATTAGCGGTTCATCCAACTGACTCTCAGCATCTGCGATCGCGGCTTTAATTTCCGCTTCTGTCTCCTGAATCTGAAGTTGTTGCCAAAGTGCGGGATCTTTTTGCAACAGGAGTAAGGCAATACTGCGCCGAGACAAAGGATAATCCTGGGATAGCGACAGCCGGGATAGCAGCGATTCCAGTTTCGCGATCGCAACCTCAATAGGTTCCGGATAAGCAACCTGACTTAACATAATCACCCACCTTATATTTCAAATCTCGTAAACCAATATTTAGTGCAGCCGCCATAGTCACAACCGGAATCCCTAATTCCATTTCCAGATGATCCCGGTGAATCTCAATCCCCAGTTGTTGGGCTTCATCGATCATGTTGACAGCTAACAGCACCGGCAAACCCGCTTCAATGAGCTGAAACGTCAGGGGAAGCATCCGCCCTAAGTTTTTGGCATCGACGACATGAATCACCAAGTCTACGGTTTCGCTGAGTAATAAATCCCGCGATACTTTTTCCTCTTCGGTAATCGGGAGTAGGGAATACATTCCCGGCGTATCCACCACCGCAAACGGGCGATCCCCAACCGTCATCTGACCCCTAGAGACTTCCACTGTTGTACCGGGATAATTGGAGACGGTAACATAAGTACCCGTAAGGGCATTAAACAGAACACTTTTACCCACATTGGGCGTTCCCACCAAAGCCACTTGGGGAATGGGTTCAGTTTTCAGAGGTGATGGTTGCGGCGGTTTTCCCCACCATTTCCAGCCACTCCCTCTACTGGGCTTGTGGTGGCAAGTGTTTTGACATTTGTGACATTCCATATCTTCTTGACTCCGATGATGGGAAGCGAATTCTGCAACTTGTTAAAAGTAATTCTCATTAAGTGTAGTCAATAATAACCTCGGTTTCTGTATCAGGTCTACCTTTTAAAAAAGCTTAATATTTGAGGGGGATGAGGAACCTATTTAAGCTGAGATCCATTAACCGAATGTTGACATGTAAGTCTTCTTCTGTGTCCTGATCAAAGTCTAAACCCCTTGTCTCAATCTGACAAGACGGATACAAACTGAAACAGATTCCCTTTGTCATTCGCGGGATTGGCGGCAACTTGGCGTTGGCTCTTCAGGAAACACTTAGTAATTTACCGAAATATTTTTTAATAAAAGTTGAGAATAAGCCAATTCAATTTTAAGCAGGGTGGGCAAGAGCAATAAACCTGGAAATGCTCAGGTTATCAAGAGAGTGCTGTTGCCCACCTGAATCTTCTTTGTGTCCGTCACCCTGTCACCCTGTCATGGCGTCTTTTGTTGACTGATGGGTATTTCAGCCAAGCTGCACTAGGATGACGAGTGATTCGTCGCATACCGTTGCTCTGCCAGATCCCGGATCAGAGACAAGCGATTATAGAGGTACTCATTCAAAATATGCATTTCCTCAGAATTGAGACCTCGCTCTTGTTTGAGTTGCTTGAGTATCCACTGAACGAGACTGGCATCGTCAAGTTTCAGTAGCAGGTTAGTTTGAGTCGTTTCAATTAAAGACCACAACTGACGCATCATTGTGGGGTTCATACAATCTCCTTCCTTAGGTAAAATTGCAGCAGCCGAGAAATAAAGCTGGTTTTCCAGCGCTGTGTCGCGATCCCGCAAAGAGCACGACTCCTTTAAGAATTACTTAAGGATTGCTTGGTTTTTCTTACCATAGCTCATCTCGCCCAACCAACTCACGATTGTAGTGAGGATGATACAAGAGTTACCAAAGCCTTAACAAATTGAAAAATTACGTTGTAAAACTGACCAGCTATGTCGATTGACTGGGCGATCGGTTGTCGGTGAAGACTCGGACTGGTAATGATTTCGGGGAAGTTCCTTGTCATCGGATGGAATGCCCAGGGCAATGTGCACAGCGGCGGCCAGCGCCATGACTGCCAGAGGCAAGAAAAACGAGAGAGCCAGCCAGCGCCAGCCAAGCCGCCATTGAATAGAACGCCAGAGCCAACTATGCAGCCCGTTCTGTCCACTGGCATACCTCACCACAGAGATCGCCGCGATACCGGGGCCAAAAATCCCCGCGATAAACAGCACCATACCTAAGGTGGGCAACTGTGGTCTAACAACCGAAGACAGCAGCCAGCAGGCCCAAGACCATTGTGTTAATCACTCAGGAGCCTAACGGTTAGTTGGAACCAGATTTTAGCCTGCACAAACTCTTTTTCGGCGAGAGAGATTCGTTCTTCCAAACACGGCGATCAGGATGATAGCCACCACACAATTCAGAAGGACATACGAGATAGCAGACACTCCAGGTATAAATGCTCCAAATATGTTCAGCGAACCATGAAAAAGTGCCACGAGCAAAATACTGCCTTTAGTACTGTTGTAAATCCAAGTATAGATAAAAGCATTGGTCACGATCATGATGAACCAGAGGAAAGGAAACTCAGACATCGGGTTGCCTACCAAAAAGACAAGCGGCAAATGCCAAAAACCCCACAATATGCCCACTATGAGGGTGGCAGTCAAGGCATTATGTCGTTTCTGCAATCGTGGCAATGCGAAACCACGCCACCCAATTTCTTCACAGGTATTGGCGAAGAAATTAATCACGAAACCAAAAATGGCGAAGAAAGATAAATTGCCTTGTGGCACTGCGATTGTTACGGGCAAGCTAAGTAATTTTGTGACGACTTGTGCCGCAATTAAAAGAACAACAGGACCCAGCACCGCTACGATGTACCAGACTAGACCAACCCGCCATTGAATAAGCCCCTTATCAAATTCTTGCACCCCTGTCTTCCCATAGGCCACTTGTGACACAATAACAGCCGCAAGCGCAGGTCCAACGGCATAAAAGATGGAAAACAACTGAAAGTAAGGACTGTCAAATGGGGCAATATCTCGCGAGCCTAAGGCTGCTGATATCATGCCAAGCCATGAGAAGCTAAACGCTAAGATGTAGAACCAAGTTACAGGATGTTTTTTCATTACAAGTGGCCTTGACAGGGATATTTTTTAGATGGAATGCTCTCAAACCAGCACAGACTCAAGCGATCGCCGGAGCGACCTAGGCATCTTTGAACCCCTGCCAAACCGCACCACCAGATCGAGTCTGCTAGCTCCAAAGCCTTAACGAAATTAGGCCGCAAACCAGCTTCCTCCACGGGCATCGCTGTAATAAGTCCGGCAGAATCGTAATGGACTGATCGTCTATCTGAAACCGCCAGCACTAGGTGTTGTGACTGGAAGGGGCGAGGGTGCCATAGCGCACCAATTCCTTGAATTGGGCGGATTGTGCATGAGTCATGGTTCAGTCTCTGGAGGTGGCGTGGTCACACGATTGCTGCGAGTGAGAAAGCGGCCATTGAAGCGCACCGGCAATGGGTCGCCTGACAGGGGCATGGCTAAAGATCCCGGTCGCTGGGCGTGAATATGAAGGTGGGGTTCGGCGCTAGCCCCAGAATTGCCGACCTTGGCAATGGCGTCCCCGACTGCAACGGCCATGCCCGATTGCACCACGAGACTCTGGGGACGAAAATGGGCCAGGATGACCTCGAACGCACCGCAGCGCAGAATCACATGATTTCCAGCCCGGTTGACCAGGTCAATCTCTGGGATGGTCATATCTGGGAAGCCATCGATCGCCTGCACCACCTGACCTGCACAGGGAGCGAACACCGGCGCGCCGTAGATCAAGTACGCCGCAGGGTGCTTAGGAATGATGCCGCGCGATCGCAACCCCCACCGATTAACCTGAATGATATCGGTGCCGTAACTTTGGCCCCGGTAGTCTCGAAAACGCGGTACTGACTCGTCTAAAGTTTTTAGGTGGGCATTGATGCGAATATCGCTACCGCCATTGACGATCAAAAAATTGTCACCACGCAACGGAAAGGTGAGGTCAACAGCAGGCGCAGCAGCAGGAAACTGCCCCGTCCAACTGCGGGCTGCCTCATTGCCTGCATACGCTCCAAAGGCCACGAAGCCCACAATCATCACCCAGCCCGGCCAGCTTAATGGCATCCGGCGCTTTGGCTGATGCCTCAGAAACCCCAACGCCAACGCCAGTATAAACAGCACCCCATAGAGATAGGGCGTCCACCAAGGCGGAAAGACCCAGATGCCCATACGGGCGATCGCAACTAGGGCGATCGCCGTCATCAGGGATTGAATCCCAATACCCAGTAGATTGCGGGGCGGCACAAAAGCCAACCACCCAATCAAGATAAGGGGAAACAGAATCTGGGTCAGAATGAAGATCGTCATCGCAGGCCTCGTTATTGCATCTTTTTAATCAGCATAGATTTCTTCAGATCGGGCTTTCTGAAACTACTCATGATTACTGATAGATGACCTCATCAATGGTGGCGCGGAAGAACTCGCCTTCTGACTCAAACCGCTCAGTGCCGAAGTACCACCCAACCCGCAAACGGGTAGGAATCGTGTAGCTACAGAATGTGCCTTCTTCTTCTACAATTGCCCCGAAGTCCACATAATGGTGTTCCGCACCTTCTGGATTGCCCCAGCGCGGCAGTTTCGCAGTTTTGAGTCGACCTTTCTGGTCAATGGTTAAGTCGAGTCCTGCCTGTTCACCTTGGGCTATAAAACTGGCATGTAGGTGCGATGTCTCTGTGCTGCTCCAGGTCACGTCACTCCGACAAAGCGCCGATGGCAACAGCATTAACTCGGTGTGGAAGCGACCCGCCGCCGATCGGGTAATATCAGCACCGGTTCCGGTCATCACCGGAAATAGCCCCAGCAGCTTCCATTGCATCGCCCCGATGCCATCAATGATCCGATCTGATCCCACGATCGGTAAGTGGTTCATCCAGGCGGTGGCACTCCAAATAAATCCGCGCTCCCAGCAGACGACTTGTTCTGCGGTGAAGGGACTCCAGTTCTTTAATTTGATTTCGCCATGCATTTTTAGGCGCACTGCTGAGGCGATCGCAGTTCCAGGCGCGATCGCATGTTCGAGATATCGTCTAGCTGCATCTGGCAAATGAGCAAAGTCATCTGGACTGAATAAGCGCTCCTGAGATATTAATGACTCCCATAGGGCATCGATGGAAAGCTGTTTAGTGTTCATATCTCTAATCTATCGCTCCTTTCTTAATCACTTCTAGTGGTTAATCGGGCTGGCTCTTTTAATAGACCGATGAAAGAAGCTAGGGCTATTAAGCCAGGAGCCGCTAGCCATAGCCAGAAACCCAACAATAATTGATTCAGAGTAAATTCAGAAACGCCACCACTATCCGCAGGCAAGTTGAACCAAAATGCTGAAAACGTTCCTCCAAAACCAATAAGAATGGCGGCTATTCCAGCTATAGCTGAGAACCTGTATCGTTGCATTATAAAAGTGATGCAGCACAACCAATAGAGTGGATTAGCGAACCATCCAATCGCGGGAATTTGCAGAAAAAGTAATCCAAAAATGCCAAAGAAAGTCAGTTCGATCCCCTTCATGGCATAAACGTCATTAGGGTCAGAGGGACTCACGCCAACAGAGTCTGTAGGAACTACATTAAACAAAAGGCAAGGTAGCGCAAGTGCTATGCCATATAGGAAAAGCGATAATACTAGAAATACAATCTTATATTTCATAAGCTACATTCCTAACCCTGTTGAATAGTAGGGTTTTCTGAAAATGATCTCTTGAGGATCAGGTAGAATCCAACGTCATTCCCAAAAAACATCACGGCATCAAGGGCGACAAACTCCCATCCTTCCGCAGAAAGTCGATTAAGATGGCTCTCAATTTTCCTGGCTTTTTGTTTGGTCGTCAGGCATAGCCAGTCGCTGATCACTTTATATTGTGTTTCCATTGGCTCTTCCACTGTCTTTTGTTTGATTGCACTAGGCTCGTCAACCTATTGTAACTAACCTCGACAACTAATATGTCCCTAACTATGTCAAAGCTGTGTTGGATTTATTGAATGAGTTGATGAACTACGATATAAAACGTGAAGCTTCACAACTGCTAAAAAATGTTTCTTCCATAGATTCGATTCTAGAAGGGGTAAGGGTAAGAAGAAAAAGACTAAAGCAAAGTCAAGTCCTCGTCAGAGCCTATTTGAAATGTACGATGGTGCGGAAGATGGTTTAGTGAGGAGCGCGATAACCCAGTTAAGCCGTTCGGCGATCGCGTGTTGACGAACTGTCTCTTGATCTTCCTGCTCAAATTCTGGAAACTTCTCTTGGATAATTTTGCCCATCCGCACCTGGGTCAGTTCTTCTGACACCAGTTCTTCGTCAAACAGACCGCGCTCGATGGTGGGCTTGTCTTGGACAAAAGCTGTCACCAGTTCGGTTAAGTCCTCCCGACAAACCCGTTGGGCTTCCTGGCTTTTGGGGGTCGCCAATCCCTTAATTTCTAGCTGAATTTGTCCCGTTTCTGCATTGACAACATTGGTATCAATGAGAATTTTCACAAGAAAGGCTACTGATATTTTTGAACTAAATAATCGGTGTACTCTGCTTGCAGTTATTCATCGCTGGGAGTTTTGCTAGAACGTTTAGCGATACCTCGAAGTTTGGTGAGAGTACCGGGAGGAATACTTGCGCTTTTTGAACTAAATTAAAAACAGGACTACCCAATTCGCCCCTTCCTCATCCATGATTGCTACCCCAGACAATTATCGCCTCTCTCCTGACGAATACCTCCAACTCGAAGCCACCAGCGACACCAAACACGAATATCGCGATGGTGAAGCCTATGCTATGGCGGGGACAACCGATGCTCATAATACGATTGCTGGAAACCTCTACACCCTGCTGCGTAGCCACCTACGGGGGTCAGACTGTCGCGTATATTTTGCCGATGTTAAAGCCAAACTTGAAGACTGCAACTGTTACTACTATCCTGATTTGATGGTGACTTGTGACCCCCGCGACGCAGAAACCACTACCTATAAGCGTTATCCCAAACTAATCATTGAAGTCCTCTCTGACTCTACCGAAGCCTTTGACCGAGGGGATAAATTCATCGACTATCAAACCCTCGACAGTCTGCAAGAATATGTCTTGATTAGTACCAGACAGCAACGAGTAGACTGTTACCGTCGTACCGAGAGGGGGCTGTGGTTATTTCAATTCTATGCCCCCAGTCACAACACCTTTCACCTTACTAGCCTTGAGTTTGAAGCTGAGTTGACTAACCTGTACGAAGACATTGCCTTCTAACTGTTCCGCAAACTCCGCCCACAGATTGAAGTGGGAGCCGAATAAATTGCTAAAGGTCAAGTTACTGATGGCGAGGAAGTTTTTGAGCGTTTATTTGAGCAGCCAAAGAAATGCACTGTCAGCATATCCACCTAGAAGAATCTCATCGGCAACACCTTGGGGAATAACAACTTCATCGCAGAGTTCACTCAGTAAATGAATGCGGTCAATTTTGGTCAGGCTGATGATCGGTGAGGCATTGACTACCCAACCCTTAACCACGGCTTACTTCCTCCGTCAGTTCTTCGGGGGTGGTTTGAAAAGGGGAAACGCTAAAGCGGTGCAAAGCTTGAAAAAACTCTTGACGACTGATCCCTATAATTTCAGTCGCTTTGGATTGGGAAATTATCCCAACCTCGTACCACTTAACGATCGCGGCAATCAGTAGTTCTTGGGCAAATTCGTCTGGGGTACTGCGGAGGGCAACAGAAGGCACTTTCGGGTAGGTTCAGTTGAATTTGAATCATGGTGGGATGAGGTTTATACGAGTGACATACTCCTAGACTGATTCTACAGAATACAGTGTAGGCTTCTTACCAACTCCAGCTATAATGCCGAATTGACGATCGCTCCGTTTTTAGGGCTGTTTTATTCTTCCTCCTCAAAGCCACCCAGGTTGTCATCAAACTTTTGAATGATGTCTAGTAATCGGGTTACGACTCGCTTGAAGATTTTCTTGCGTTCTAATAACTTGGGTTTCTCGTTACAGGCACTCAACACAGTCTCACGCAAGGGTTCCTTGCCAGAGAATTTATAGTTGGCAATTATCTGATTAACGGCATCCTCATTCAGGTTTTCGTCTGAGCAGAGCTGACGAATGGCTTCAACCCGTTCTTGGGTCCAGAAATCCTTAAAGACTTGCTCGACTTCTTCTTCTGGCGCGAGTGTCGTCATGCGGTCTTCGATAAATTTCTCTAGCAGATCTCGCTTATTGCGGAGTTGAGCTTCTTTACCCAGCAGCTCTAGAATATCGGACTTCTTCTTCTGGTAGTCTTCCTGGCTGGTTTCGGCTTTTTGGACACCCCGTTGCAGGTCGGCCAGTAGCTTCAGAATGTAGGCCACATTGATTTCGTCTCGTTGGATGAGTTCTAGTTCAAAATCAACTTCCTCTACGAGGGTAGGGTCGCTGTCGTCATTGTTTCTATTTCGGGTGCGATCGTAGATGTCTAAATACTTACTCTTGTAGTCCTCGAAGGTTTGCGCGTCCATGTTCAAGTCAGAGAACTCAAACTCGGTGAATGACTTGCTGACATTGAGCAACCGAATGAGGTTACGGAAGGCTTTGACAAACTCTACTTGGTCGTCTTCGCTAATGAGTTGATTGACATCGTTGGGGATAGCGGCAATAGTCCGAAGTTCCTGAACGCCTTCATTAAATTGCTCGACGTAGTGCTCATAGGGTTCAATGAAAATCTCTTCTTTGGCGTTTTCGTCAGAAAAGAGGGCAACGGCATCGTCTGTATTTTCTTTGAGATTACGGAAGCAGACGATATTCCCTTGAGATTTAAGTTCCCCCAGAATGCGGTTGGTGCGGGAGTAGGCTTGAATCAAGCCGTGGTATTTGAGGTTTTTATCGACGTAGAGGGTGTTGAGCTTTTTGACATCAAAGCCCGTGAGGAACATATTCACCACTAGCAGAATGTCGGCTCGTTCCTTGTCTTGAAAGTCTTCCCGATCTCGATCTTTCATTCGCTTGGAGATGTCTTTGTAGTAGGCGTAGAATGCCTGACTGTCTTTGGCAGACTGATTGGTTTGGTAGAGCTGGTTGTAGTCGGCGATGAACTCATTCAGCTTGTCGCGGCTGTGGCTGCGGGTGCTGGTGCTGATATCAAAATCTGGATCGCCAATGAGTCCATTCGCGTCGTCATCCTCTTCGTTAGTGCCGGGGGTGAAGATGGTGACGACCCGCAGGTCATGTAAGCCCTGCTGTTGCTTTTGCTTAAAGGTTTCGTAATAGGCGATCAGCGTGTTGATGTTGCTGGTGCAGAGCATGGCGGAGAACTTTTTGCCGCTGGTTTTACGATTGTGGTGGGCAATAATCCAATCCACGATTAGGGCAATGCGGTTGGGATTTTCAAAAAAGTCTCGGTCGGCTTTGGGTTCGGCGATCAGGCTGCCGTCTTTGCGTTTGAGTTTGCCCCAGTACTCAACGGAAAACTTAAGGACGTTTTGATCGGCAATGGCATTAGTAATGACATACCGATGCAGGCATTCGGTAAATAAGGAGGCTGTGGAGAGTTTGAGTCCATCTTTAACATAGACATTTTTCTCGGCAAAGATGGGAGTCCCAGTAAAGCCGAAGAGTTGGGCATTTTGGAAAAAGCGAACGATATTGCGGTGGGTTTCGCCAAATTGGGAGCGGTGGCACTCGTCAAAAATGAACACAATGGGTTTATCCCGCAGGGGTTCCATGGCGGCTTCATGGCGGTGGTTGGTGATCGCTCGATTCAGTTTCTGGATAGTAGTGACGATCAGGGTGCTATCGCCTGTGATTTGGTTGACGAGCTGGTGGGTGTTGTCGGTGGTGTCTACACAGTCGGGGCTGAAGTAGTTAAATTCTTTGCTGGTTTGGTAGTCGAGGTCGGCACGGTCTACGACAAACAGGACTTTATGGACGGTGGGAAGCTGGGTGAGGATTTGGGCGGCTTTAAAGCTGGTGAGGGTTTTGCCGGAGCCGGTAGTGTGCCAGATGTAGCCGTTTTTATTAGTGTTTTTGACGCGCTCGATAATGGCTTCAACGGCGTAGTACTGGTAGGGGCGCAGCACCATCAGCATTTTGTCCGACTCGTGCAAGACGATGTATTTGCAGATCATTTTGGAGACGTGGCATTTCTCCAGGAATCGATCGGCAAAGTCGTCTAACTGGGTGACTAGGGTATTGTCTGCATTGGCCCAGAAGAAGGTTTGTTTGTAGGATTGTTTGCGGTTGTTGGCGTAGTAGCGGGTATCAACGCCGTTGGAGATGACGAAAATTTGAATGTAGTTAAATAGGCCCAATTCAGCGCTGTAGGAATGGCGCTGGTAGCGGTTGATTTGGTTAAATGCTTCTTTGAGTTCTAGCCCTCGGCGTTTGAGTTCGATTTGGACGAGGGGCAAACCGTTGATCAGCAGGGTAACGTCGTAGCGGTTTTTGTATTTGCCTTGCTGGGTGACTTGGTTGGTGACTTGGTATTGGTTTTGGCACCAGTGTTCGGTGTTGAGGAATTCGAGGTAAATGGTGCTGCCGTCGTCGCGGGGCAGTTCCATTTTGTCGCGGAGGCGTTTGGCGCGATCGAAGACGTTGCCTTTGTCGAGGTGGTTGAGGACTCGCTTAAATTCGTCGTCGCTGAGTTGGATATTATTATGCTTTTCGAGCTGGGTTTTCAGGTTTGCTCGTAAATCTTCGGCGTTGCGGATGGTGATGGGTTCGTAGCCGAGTCCCGTGAGGCGTTGAATTAGGTCTTGTTCGAGTTCTTGTTCCGATTGAGTCATGGTTTAAAGATGATATAGTCTAAGGCTTTCAATAAAGCGAAAGTCTTTGGTATTGAGTGTATAGAGTTCTAGGTCATTGACTAGGGCGGTAGCGGCAATTAGGGCATCGGGGATGGCGAGTTTATGACTGAGGGAATATTGCGCCATGAGTTGAATGAACTGACTGGAGACTTGCCGATCAATCGGCAGGTTGTGCAGTAGATTTAGGTGTTTTTGGATTCTGAGTAATTCGGCTTTGTTGAGCGCACCGTAGTAGAGTTCGGCTTGGGCAATCACGCTGATTGCTAGTTGCGCGATGCCGATCTGTCTTAGCTCCTGGATGATCGCGGGATTGCCTTTATAGAATTCTATAAGTACATTCGTATCACAGAGGATCATGACTTGGTTTCTCTCCAGGCTTCGGCGCGGAGGGATTCGGCGGTGATGTCTTTGTTTTCCCAGATTCCTGCTAGCTCGAAGAATGCTTCTTCTGCATCGGGTGAGGGAGGCTCTGGGGCTGTGGTGGTTTGGTTAGCTGTGAAGTCGAGGAATTCGATAAACTGAATGACTTGCTTGCGCTGTTCGGAGGAGAATTGTTGAATTTTTTCGATTGCCATTTCTAGGGTTAACATGAGTTTCTCCTTGGGTGGTTTTGGTAGTATTTTAACGATTTACACAAACATCTTTTTTAGAGAATAGGGAATAGAGTTTAGGGTGATTGAGTTGATTCAGTTTCTGGGGTGAGGTTGAGATTGCGATAGATTTGCTCAATGGGAAAACTTAGATTGATGCTTTTGAGTTCGATGGTGTCGCCTGCTTGGTAGTTGACGATCAGCCATTCGCCTGTCTGTTTTTTGTGATACAAATCGATTTCCATGCGGGTGGAACTGACTAATAAATAATCTTGTAGGGCTGGATTATGGCGATACATTCTAAATTTGCTGCCTCGGTCGTAGGCTTCGGTGCTGGGAGAAAGAACTTCAACGACTAAGCAGGGATAGGTAATGTATTGGGTTGTGGTTTTGTCGCGATCGTCGCAGGTGACGCTGACATCGGGATAGGTGTAGTTATTTGTGCCGACCATATTAATTCTCAGGTCTGAGTTACCGACTTCGCAGCTACTGCTTTCAAGATGGTTGGAAAACAGGGTAATCAGTCTAACGGAAATGAGGCTATGGTTTTTACTACCGCCGCCCATGGCGTATACTTGACCGTCGATCAGCTCGTGTTTTTCGAGTTGCTGTTCTTCCCAAGTGAAGTATTCTTCGGGGGTTAGGGTGGGGAATTTTTCTGGGGCTGCGATCATGGTTTTGTGACCTCTTCAGTTTGTCGCGGATTGGGGGTAGTTTAGCTCTGGGTTATTTGGTTTGATTTTAACAAGCTAAACAAACATTTTTTGGAGTAAGCCTTTTTTGAATTGCTCGGTTAATTCGATTTGTTGGGCAATGGCTTCGATTTTTTGATGGATGGTAGTGAGAAAATAAACTACTTTTTCTTGTTCTGTTTGAGATGGGACTTCCACGCTTACAGTTTTTAATTGAGAACTATATAGATGTACAACCGGATTGAGAATAGTTAAGCTATCTCCAATCAACAAACCGTGTTGCATATCTTCTGAATATAGAACCTTAGCCTGAGACTTTAGAGCAGTCGCAATTATCAGACTATCCCAATAAGAAAAATAATACTTTGCTCTTAACAGACAAGCTTTTTTAATCTCAGCAGTTGTCAAGTTGACAATTTCACACTGGGATTCAAATTCTTCAACCAACTCTAAAATGTCCTGATCAATAATGTTGGTTTTCCTTTTTAGCACAGCACAAGTTTCAGTAATCACTTGGGTGCTAATCACAAGACTACAATCGACATGTTGAGTTAAATTAATCGCCATGAGCCTTTTTGACTCATATTGTTGAGGATCTACTTTGGGATCGATGAGAAACCGATAAAGCCAAATATTAGAGTCAATGAATTTTTTATCCATTGCCTCGCTCATGAATCTCATCTCTTGACAAATCACGCCAGCCCACTGCTATTAAAGGTTGCTCGGCAAGACGATCCATCAGTCGAGATGACTTAGGCTTGATAGTTACTTCAACTACATCGTTGCCAACTATACCCATATATTCATCAGGAATAACGATTTTGCCTTGCACCACTTTAGCGGTAAATTGAATCATTGCATTCATTAATTAAATCTCCTTTAGGGAATGCCTTTATTATATTTCCCATCCCCTAAAACGGTGCCTCAATCCCCAACTCCTCACAAAACCCCCGAATCAGTCGATCCGTCCCCGCCATCCCCTCATCAATCGCCCGGATCTCCTGCACCACCGCATCCAAATCAATCGGCTCCTCCTCCTCAAACGTATCCACATAGCGCGGAATATTTAAATTAAAATCATTCTCCGCAATCTCCGCCAGCAGTGCCCGATAACTATATTTGTCCTCCTCCAACCGTTTCCGATAGGTCAATATAATCTTATCAACATCCCCATCCCGCAAATAGTTCTGGTTCTTCGCCTTCTCAAAATAGGCACTCGCGTCAATAAACAGCACATCTTCCGGCTGCTCTCGACACTTCTTAAACACCAAAACGCACGTCGGAATACTCGTCCCATAAAAAATATTCGCAGGCAACCCAATCACCGCATCCAACCAATTGCGCTCCTTGATCACATACTGACGAATCGCCCCCTCCGCCCCACCGCGAAACAACACCCCATGGGGCAACACCACCGCCATCGCCCCGTTTTCATCCAGGTGATGCAGCATGTGCTGCACAAAGGCAAAATCCGCCTTTGATGACGGAGCCAGCCGCCCATACTGACTAAAGCGGTCATCGGACTCAAACAGCTTATTCGCACTCCACTTCGCTGAAAACGGCGGATTCGCCACCACCGCCTCAAACCGCCTCCCCTCATGCTGCGGATGCTCCAGCGTATCCTCTTGCCGCAAATCAAAATTGCGATAATGCACCCCATGCAAAATCATATTCATTCGCGCCAGGTTATAGGTGGTGCGGTTCATCTCTTGCCCATAAAAATCCCCCACCGACTCCACTTCTCGCGCCACCCGCAGCAGCAAAGAGCCAGAACCACAGGTGGGGTCATACACCGACTTGAGGCGTTCTTTTCCGGTAGTCACAATTTTCGCCAACACCTTACTTACCTGCTGCGGCGTGTAAAACTCCCCTGCCTTCTTGCCCGCACCACTGGCAAACTGCCCAATCAGATACTCGTAGGCATCCCCCAGCACATCACTTTCGGTATCCTCTAACCGAAAATCAATCTTATCCAGATGCACCAAAATCTTAGCGATTAGCGCATTCTTCGCCTTTGGGGTGCGACCTAGCTTCGTGGAAGTTAGATCCAGCTCCTCAAACAGGCGATCAAAATCCTCCTCGCTTTCCTTACTGAGCAATGGACTCCTCTTTGAGAGCCTCTAAATATTCCTGCCCGTCTTCCGAGTCTTCGTCAATGTCTAGAAAATCTATTTCATCCTCAGCCAAGATTTCATTGGCGTAAAGGTGCTGACGCTCAGAGAGGTACTTATAGAAAATAAATCCTAGACAATAATCCCGAAACTCATCGGCATTCATCTTGCCCCGTAGCTGGTCGGCAATATTCCACAACTGAGTTTCGAGCTTTTTCTTCTGATCGTTTGTCATTCGATAGCCTATATCCAGACAATAGCCGTTATCATCGACAGTCTTTAATCATAACTAAACATTTAGCGAGTCGCTAGTGCAACGTTAAAGCAAAAAATTAGGATCAAGATTTTCTGGAAGGCATAGCCAATAATGCCTCCCAAAGAGGGCAAACCTAAAATCTAGTCTTGTATCTCTTTTACTATACCAAAAAGCATCCCCGTGAGATGGGGGTGCTGGAAATTCAAGATTTTTTAACCCATCTTGCCGTTGATCGTCAAGTTGCAGCTTCTACTCAAAATCAAGCCTTGAGTGCTTTGCTATTTTCGCCACTCATTGCAGTTAAATGACATTCAATTTGTCAAGATGACACTAATCTGACAACAATGACAAATAATGTGGCAATCGACAAAAATGGAGAATACCGGATTTGAACCGGTGACCTCTGCGGTGCGATCGCAGCGCTCTACCAACTGAGCTAATTCCCCAGACTACATTTACTTATTTTAACACTTATGGCTCATGGTTACTAACCCACAACTTGAGCATAGACTTCCTGCACTCGTTCAAGTTCAAGCTGATGGAGATAATCAACCGTCCAGTCAGCTTGACGCTGAAGCATGTGGAAAGGATAGGTATTAGCAACGCCGACGACTTCCATCCCAGCTCGTTTTGCCGCTTCAATGCCAGCCGGTGTATCCTCAATGGCGAGACAATCGGAGGATTTGGCATTAAGTTCTGGAAACTGCTGATTGAGGCGTTCCACAGCTAACAGATAGCCATCCGGTTCAGGTTTACTGACCTTAATGTCATCACCTGCCACAATAACCGGAAAATATTGCAATAGTTTAGCCCGATCCAAGACTAACTCAACTTCCGATCGCAAAGCACCACTCACCACTCCCATGGGTAACTGAGCCACGCGGATTTTGTAAATTAAATCTTCGACTCCCGGATATATGGGTAATTTAGATAGAGTTTCCAGTTGACGGCGGTAGGCGTCGGCTTTTCGGGAGATCAAACGGGTTAAGTAGTCATCATCAACCATCCGACCTCGCTTTTCCAATAATACTTTTAGACAGGCGCGATCGCTACGCCCCAAACAATCCTCCCAGTAATCCGCCGCCGAGGAACGCAGATTTTCGCCCAGCATAATTTCTTCGATGAGTTGCTGGTGAATCGACTCATCGTTAATAATCACGCCGTTGAAATCAAACAGAACTGCCTTTAAACTCATAAGCTGTTCAGTATTTAGATTAGGATACTTAAATTCCGCAAAGGGAATGGGGAACAGGTAATAACCCATTTAAACGCACATTAGCTGACCCCATTCGTCACTATGCTGGAGATGGAATAGTTCCTAATTTTGCGGAAAAACGCGGAAATTAGTTTGTCAGAGTAATCTTGACTGGGTGAACTACTACACCCTCTATCCCATTGCCAAAAGCATCTGGGACTACTTTGCGAATGATGTTGTAACTGCCGTTGATGTCGGCGTTGAATTTGATGCCGATTTTTGATTTGTACAACCCACGCTTAACACGACGACCGCTAAATTTTACGGCTTTAGCCTCTGGGCTTCCGTGAACAGGAATAAAATCTCCATCCAGGAAACTAGCAACCGACGTATAAGATTCTTCGGTGATGATGACTTTTATACCAACCCGTTCAGCTTTATAGGTCAACATCTCGATAAATCTTGCATGGGGAACACTAGTAAAATTCTGATTATTAGCCTTACCGATACGGATTACCTGCTTCCAGTTCTCGTTTTTGCCAATCACAAGAGTTGATATATTTTTCTCAACCAACTGGTTGATAATAAACCGACTGGATTTATGGAGATAGTCGTCAATCTTGAATCCTCGCTTGGTTGATAAACGCTGAATTCTATTTGACGTTTTTCTGTTTCCTTTGAGTTGAGATTGCCCTTCGGCTTTTTTCTTGTTGTAGTAATTGTTAACCGCCTTAACCGGTCTGCCGTTAATCAGGAAAGGGTTGAATCCTTTTTGATTTGAAGTTACAGCCGCTAAGTTGTTCAGTCCAATATCTATACCGGCTACCGCTTCACCGCTAACCAATTGCTGAATGGGTTGCTCATAAATCACCTCAACCACGTAGTAATTCAGGCGGGGAACAATTCTTACTTCATTGATATCCTGCTTGTTGCTAGATATCATAAGCTTTGTTCCCGATGGCTTAATCCATCCTTTTTTCAACTCTTTCGAGCTAATAGCCTGGATGGTGTAAACCAGCAGATTACGCCCCTTCTCTTTATCTTTATACTTGGGAAGCTTGGGCTTGCCCAAGAATAAGACAGGGTTTTTATTGTATGCCTTATTAGCTTCTTTCCATGCTTTCCAGTTCCTGTCCAAGCACCGCAGGACTTGTTGAGAGACTTTGCGAGGTAAGGCACAATAAGACTCCTCTAGTCGCATCCGAGATGCCATCTCGTTGTAGGAGAGGATTTGGTTGGTTTTAAAGAAGTGTTGACGAATTTCGTAATTGGCTCGGTTGTAAAGATTTTTAGACTTGAATGCCAAATCATCAATCTCTTTCCATTCTCGACTTCCTTTACGAACTACGTGCTTCTCAACAAGTCTCATTGTCTTCCTATGATTGCAGCTCGTTAATGACTTTTTCCGTCTTACGCTAACTGACGCCTTGTGATGAGAGCGTAATCCGATAATTTCATGCGGTAATCTTATCGACTTATGTATATAGTACCGCAGATTACCGCAATTTTCCGTATTCTTAATAAATGAAAACAATACCTTGGGAACTGAAGTCGTCTATTGTACGGCGTTGAGTCCGTTGGTACACTTGTCCTTTTACCGGGAGAGGTTTCATTCCCTGGGTAACCTGATTCAGCCACCACACGTCTTGAGTTTGCACCGCTTCAAAGCCGGCTGAACCCATCCAAGCGTCTACGCTATCGGTGGCGTAAGCTTTAATATAGGGTTCTTCAAACACCTCCGTTAACCAGTTTACTTGACGCAATGTTCGCTGATTGCCATCGAGAATCAGAACTTGTCCGCCTCCCTTGAGGAGTCGGAAGCTTTCCCGCAGAATCGACTTTGCCACGGCTGGGGGGGTTTCGTGGAATAATAGGGAGGCGGTTACCAGGTCAAAAGACGCCTCTGGCAAACCTGTCTCTTCCGCTTTGCCATGACGCCATTGAATCTCTACCCCGGCGGCTTTGGCTTTGCGTTCTGCCATGACTAACATATAAGGTGATAAATCTAAACCGATTACCTCAGCTTGAGGAAACGCCTGTTTTAACAGTAGGGTAGTTGAACCCGTACCGCAGCCTAAATCCAGAATCCGTCGCGGTGTTCCCTGGATGCGATCGATTAACCCCTGGCGTACCCAGGTTTCATTGGGAGGTAAAGCGTATTGAGTTATCGGATCGTAAGTCGTTGCTGCACCACCATTCAGGTAACCCCCTTCAATACCGTGGAAGTTCTGACTCTTGTAGTAATCAGGGTAAACCAACTCAGGTGTCGAGACGCGATCGCTCTCTTGTTCCCAGTCAATACTCTCATAAAGCTGGCGCAGTTGCTCTCCGTCGATCAATACGCCAACGATGGGTTGTAAGAATCGCTCCCAAAGCGTGTCTTTGCGACTTACCATAAGTTTAATCTCTAATGCTACTTGTTTAACTTATTGTAATAATTTTGGCGCTTCTGAGCAGAACATCCCGATTTGGGTATGTCTTAGACCACCAATTCAGTACTTGATCTTGACAAAGGCAACGTTTTGTGAAAATTAACATCCCCACTAGAAAAAGAGCAAGTAAGTACCTGGACATAAATTTTGTTAACTAAGTTAAGAATTGTAAAACCCCTCAATCTCTGACTATGCCCTGTGAAGAGTTCCCCCATCTCAACCGTCAAGTTGAATTTTGTCGGACTACTTATGAATAATGATACCTAACTAATAATTGCAGTTTGGCAGTTTTTCTCCGGAAAAAGAATGGTTTTCCACCACAATGTTGGTGATTTAAATCACTGTATTAAGTTGATCGATTTCATCAAATTAATACTACATGGCTCACCCTCAGAGCTGATTATAATCAAAACTCTAGATGATTTAACTCTCTATAAAGAGTGGAATATATCGGTAAAGTTATAAGTGGGAATCAAGAAAAGGTTTATCTCTCAACCTTCAGGTTCTCCATCTATTTAATTCCTCGAAATCAGGACACCAGCCGATAATGATTACCTTTTCCCTCGAACCCAATTCTGTGTCTGCATCTAAGCCCTGGAAGCTGCAAATCTGGCTCTCGCCTAAATCCCAGGCGATTTACTACCTGCATGACCCCCAACAAGCACAGTCAATACTCGAATTTATTCTTGCCAAGAACAATTCTCAAATCAAAGAACAAGGGGAGTTATCCTTTGCTGGCTTAATTCCCCGTTCATTAGCATCTCATCAGCCTTTACAAGCTAACGCTTGTGTTTGTTAAAGTCTTTGGAGAAATCTCAATGACCCGTCAACCATCAATCGTCAATCCTAACCAAAATCATCGTTATTTCTGATAAAGTCCTAACCGAATTGCTTGGAGATGCCGCAAGTTTTCAGGTAAAAATTCATGGCTGCCAACAACAAATACTCCTCTAGGACTCAATCCTGTGTTAATTGCAATGCAGCTAAAGGTCATGAAGAACTAATTTTTAGTGATTATTACTGGTCTGACAGGGACAATACAGCCCGTGAATTTGAATATCTTGAAAATGGCAATGTCTGTGTGAATCCTAGCCTAAATGAGTCTGAGCAGAAACAAGCCCAAAGAACACTTGAATTAATAGGTTTAGATAGATTTCCCGGTCATCCTAAATTTTCCCCAAGAGATAATCGCTGGTCTCAGCGTCTGGATACTTGGGGCATAGCAAAAAGAAAATTTAAGCAACTTAAAGAAAATGATACGCCAGATAAGCGTGATGATATTGTGGAGTTGGCTCAAGCTAAAGGATTTTGGTCGGTATGGATGACTGTTTTTCGGGAAGACACTGATATGTTGAAGCGGTTTATTCATGCTTTTGAGGGAACTTGCCAGTCCTGTTTTAATGACCAGTTTCAGCCAATCCCTCGCCCAGGTGGGGCGCTGTGAATCCATCCGTGTCAACTATCCGCCAAGCCACGTTTGTTGGGGCGGGTTTAGTCACATCTGGGTCAACAAAGAAAGGATAGCAGTAAAACCCGCCCCTACAGTCTGTGACTTAAAACTATCTTGTACTAGCCAGACCCCCATTAATCGATACAATTATCCCTGTGCCATTTGTACAAGGGTTCCATGTCTACTCTATCCTCTGCCCCCTTTTCCCCCGAAGAAATCGCCGCTGAAGGTATCAAGCCGGACGAATATGCGGAAATCGTTAAACGCCTAGGGCGTCACCCCAATAAAGCTGAACTGGGGATGTTCGGCGTCATGTGGTCGGAACATTGCTGCTATAAGAACTCCCGCCCTCTCCTCAAACAATTCCCCACCACCGGAAAACGTATCCTCGTCGGTCCGGGTGAAAATGCTGGCGTGGTAGACTTAGGCGAAGGACTCCAACTCGCCTTTAAAATCGAATCCCATAACCACCCCTCCGCTGTGGAACCTTATCAAGGTGCAGCTACAGGCGTTGGCGGCATTCTGCGGGATATCTTTACCATGGGGGCGCGTCCCATTGCGGTTTTGAATTCCCTGCGCTTCGGTTCCCTGGATAATCCCCGCACCCGACGATTATTTACGGGTGTCGTGGCGGGTATTTCTGGGTATGGCAACTCCGTCGGTGTTCCCACTGTTGGCGGTGAGGTTTACTTTGACCCCGCTTATACCGGGAATCCCCTGGTCAATGTGATGGCGCTGGGATTGATGGAAACCCCAGAAATTGTTAAATCTGGGGCGTCAGGAATTGGTAATCCCGTGTTATATGTGGGTTCCACCACAGGGCGAGATGGCATGGGGGGTGCCAGTTTTGCCAGTGCAGAACTCACTGATAAATCCATGGATGACCGCCCAGCGGTGCAGGTGGGAGACCCCTTCTTAGAAAAATGCCTGATTGAAGCCTGTCTAGAAGCCTTTAAAACAGGGGCGGTAGTCGCCGCACAGGATATGGGGGCGGCGGGAATTACCTGTTCCACCTCGGAAATGGCAGCTAAAGGGGGTGTGGGAATTGAATTGGATTTAGATTTAATCCCAGTCCGAGAAACGGGAATGGTTCCCTATGAATATTTACTCTCGGAATCCCAGGAACGGATGCTATTTGTGGCACATAAGGGACGAGAACAGGAGTTAATTGATATTTTCCACCGTTGGGAACTTCAGGCGGTTGTCGCGGGTACAGTGATTGCAGAACCGATTGTGCGGATTTTGTTTCAGGGTGAAGTGGCGGCGGAAATCCCAGCCACGGCGTTATCGGATAATACGCCGATTTATTATCGAGATGTTTTGACCGAAGCGCCGGAGTATGCTAAGAAAGCTTGGCAATGGACTGTTGATACATTACCCAGTTGTACCAGTACGGGAATCGAATTTTCTGGTGAGGCTAAATCCTGGAGTGATATTCTCCTACAACTGTTGGATACACCAACCATCGCCTCAAAACGCTGGGTCTATCGTCAGTATGACCATCAGGTGCAAAATAACACAGTGATGCTTCCCGGTGGTGCAGATGCGGCAATCATCCGATTACGTTCTCCGGAATCGAGGCGACATTCCCAATCCGGTGTCGCGGCTACAGTAGATTGTAATTCTCGCTATGTTTATCTTGACCCTTATGAAGGGGCAAAGGCGGTGGTTGCAGAAGCGGCACGAAATTTAAGCTGTGTGGGTGCAGAACCTATCGCCGTCACCGATAATCTGAATTTTGGTTCACCAGAAAAGCCGATAGGATACTGGCAACTGGCATCGGCTTGTCAGGGTATCGCCGAGGCTTGTACAGAATTAGCGACGCCCGTAACGGGGGGAAATGTCTCTCTGTATAACGAAACCTTGGATAGCCAGGGAACTCCCCAACCGATTTATCCTACGCCGGTGATTGGTATGGTGGGGATGATTCCGGATTTGAGTCAGATTTGTGCTCAAGGATGGCAGCGTGAAGGCGATTTAATTTACTTATTGGGATTACCGTTAACTGTAACCACGCCTCATCTCAGCTTAGGGGCTTCAGAATACTTGAGTGCGATTCATGGGGTTGTGGCGGGGAAACCCCCCATCGTGGATTTTGAGTTAGAACGTCGGGTGCAAGCCGCTTGTCGTCAGGGAATTCGGGGGACTTTCCTGCGTTCGGCACATGATTGTGCTGAGGGAGGATTGGCGGTGGCGCTAGCGGAATGTTGTATTTCTGGAGGATTGGGGGCAGAGATTGAATTAGGACTAGCTGAGGCGTCTCTAGAACGGCGTTGGGATGAGATACTATTTGGAGAAAGTGCCAGTCGGATTCTGGTGTCGGTGAAGCCAGAAGCCCAAGCTGATTGGGAGGCTTACCTAAAGGACTATTTAGGGGAATCTGCCCAGGGTTGGCAACGGTTGGGGACGGTTAAATCTCTCTCTCAAGGATTAAAAATTTCTATCCCCAACCATCCTCCCCTAATTAACGCTACGATCGCAGATATGAGCGATCGCTTCTTTAATGCCCTAGAACGTCGCTTGTAGTCGTGTTGAGCCAGTCGCGGCTGACTAATGACCAATGATTAATGAGGCATGAGCCATGACTCACAAATTAATGGTATCGTTAAGGAATCGTTAAGTTTAATTAACGATTCCCGATTAATTTGCATTAATACAAGTCGAACTGACTGCCACTATCAGGAGTACGCCAATACCCATGATTCTCCAGCCACCCCACTCCTCTATCCCCAATTCTGCCCAATCTGATGAGATTGTCAGCCAACGCCCCGACAAACCTGAAGAAGCTTGCGGGGTTTTTGGTATCTATGCACCGGAAGAAGATGTCGCGAAGCTAACTTATTTTGGTTTGTTTGCCCTGCAACATCGGGGTCAAGAATCAGCGGGGATTGCCACCTTTGAGGGAGAACAGGTGCATCTCTATAAGAATATGGGACTTGTCTCCCAAGTCTTTAACGAAGAGATTTTGAACCAAATGCCCGGAACAATAGCGGTGGGTCATACCCGTTACTCGACAACCGGGTCGAGTCGGGTTGTCAATGCCCAACCGGCTGTGGTGAATACCCGCTTAGGTTCTTTAGCTTTAGCACATAATGGTAACTTAGTCAATACCAGCGAGTTGCGAACAAATTTACAAAACCGCAACTATGATGAGTTTGTCACCACGACAGATTCTGAAATGATTGCCATTGCAATCGGTGCTGAAGTAGATCAAGGTAAGGAGTGGCTAGACGGGGCGATTAGTGCGTTTAACCTCTGTCAAGGTGCCTATAGTTTGGTGATTGGTACACCAGAGGGGATGATGGGAGTGCGTGACCCCCATGGCGTGCGTCCTTTAGTGATTGGTACCTTAGGTACGAATCCGGTGCGCTATGTTTTAGCCTCAGAAACCTGTGGGTTAGATATTATTGGTGCAGAATACTTGCGGGATGTCGAACCAGGAGAATTGGTTTGGATTACCGAAGCGGGGATGGCGTCGTTCCACTGGAGTCGTAAGCCAGAACGTAAGCTATGTATTTTTGAAATGATTTATTTTGCCCGACCGGATAGCGTGATGCAGGATGAAAGCATCTATAGCTATCGGCTGCGTTTGGGGCGTCAATTGGCAAAAGAAGCACCAACTGAGGCAGATATGGTGATTGCGGTGCCGGATTCGGGTGTACCAGCGGCGATTGGCTTTTCTCAGGAGTCGGGAATTCCCTACGCCGAGGGGTTGATTAAAAATCGCTATGTGGGTCGCACCTTTATCCAACCGACGCAAACTATGCGAGAGGCGGGGATTCGGATGAAACTGAATCCTTTGAAAGATGTTCTTATGGGTAAGCGAGTGATTATTGTGGACGATTCGATTGTCCGGGGAACCACGAGTCGGAAGATTGTCAAAGCGTTACGGGATGCGGGTGCTACTGAGGTTCACATGCGCGTTTCTGCACCACCGGTGACTCATCCGTGTTTCTATGGAATTGATACCGATTCTCAAGACCAGCTAATCGCGGCAACCAAGTCTGTTGATGAAATCGCTGCACAAATTGGTGTGGATTCCTTGGCGTATGTGAGTTGGGATGGTATGATGCTGGCGACTCAAGACAATGCTAATACCTTCTGTTCGGCTTGTTTCACCGGAGATTATCCGATTCCGGTTCCCGAACAGCTTAAGCGGTCTAAGTTGATACTGGAAGAAGCGAAGGTTTAAGCAAATCACGAAGAAAATTTCTTGCTTTTTGCTATAAATCGGGCGCACGCTCCGTCATTGGTGTTAACTTAAGCTTAAAACGAAAGCAATACCTTTATGCTAACCCCTCCCTAACCCTCCCCTTTGTAAGGGGAGGGAACAGGGGGTAAGGAGGAAACGAAGAAATCAAATGGCTTTGATTTCCCCCCTTAGCAAGGGGGGATTAAGGGGGGTTATTTTTAAAGCCGCGAGATTCTTTCGTCTCACTTAGCTTGTGTTTCCTCTTAAGTTGACACGGATGACGCTCCGTGCGCCTCTATTGTTTTCGGGCGTGAGGGTCATTTGTAAACCTGAGTTCAAAGCATTAATGGCTAAGGGTGTTTGCAGTGTGCAGCAAACCCTATAGCAACCGCCATAGCGGTTAGGACACATCATTTATAGCGGTTTCGGCTGCAATAGGGTACAACATCAATCTCCAACATCTCAGAAATTAGTTTCTTCATTGCTGCTACTGTACTTCATGACATCTGGAACAACAGTTTGTGTGTCCTTTTAGAAATATTTTTTTTTGTAGTCAACATTACAGTTTTTGTCAATTCTTTGAATGTTTAGGGTGTGAATTGACTTTCAATAACGAATATGATAAAGATAGACGATATTGATTGCGTCTTTACAGCAGACAATCAACTTACCAAATTCTATAGGGTTTACAAATAATTTGTAAACCAAAAAAGGTCTACAAGCCTTATTGTTGAAAACGCTATCTATAGTCAACTACCAGGGTCACTCCTTGATGAGTGGACTAGATAAAAAAACATGTTAAGGAGTCAAATATAGATGTCAAAGTCATCATCCGTTAAGCCTCAAAGATTAACAACCAACGATTGGAGACTTAGACCTGGTTACTTGTGTGAAGGGGGATCTGATTTTGAATCAGTTCACATTTTGTTGGGTCGGTTTTTAGCGGATCGGCATTCAGAAGATCCCTTGCCTGACATATCCATGACGATGGAAAACGAAGGCTTTGAATGGGGCAAAGGATTGCCGTTGGAAAAGGTGATTAATTCTCAGGATGATTTGGAATTCTTGATGAAGCACCCGAATTTATTCCGCAATGCGATCGCGGTTATCGAACCCTGGGAACATGTCGGATGTAATCCAATGGGAGAAGAGGTGCGGGCTTCGCTGAATGTGGCGTATCTGGCGCAAAAAATCGCCGATTGTGATTCGATTCTGTTCCCGTTTTGGTCGTCGGGTGTGCTTGATCCAGAGTTAGTTGTGCCGATCATAACGTCAGGGTTAGCGGTGGTTGTGGAAGGTGGTAATCCGTCGGTACGCGATGCTAGCACCTTTGACGATGCCAAATGTTCCCTGGAGGAGCTTCATACATTCACAGATAAACTACTGCTGTCGCGATCGCCTACCAGTGCGCCAGCTTTATTTATCTGTTTGGGACATCAATTGGCGGCACAATCTCACATTCGTTTAATTAAACGAGCAGTGGATGAGGTATCCAGCCTAAAGTATCTGGCACGCGATCGCAATGGTAAAGCGCTAAAGACTTTGAAAAAAGTCTGCCAGCATATTCAACAGGTGGGTTGTACTCTATCAGTGAAGAAGAAAAACGGACACCTGATTGCGAAAAACTGGGATGATTCAGAATTTGCCGTCGGTCCCAATGAAAAGAAAGAGGTTGGCTATCGTCAGTTATGGCATTATCAATCTCCTGATAGCGACACATCGGATATTCCCGAAGACTTGATTATCGCTCATGAGGTAACGGCTGATGAATTTGAAGGGGTGATCGATACCTCCATTGAATATGAACATGAATTAAATATTTCCATGTTCCACTCCGATGAAGTGAATGAGGAAGCGATTTTATTTGCAAATTGGGCATATCGACTACTTCATGATGCGATTATTTCCCATCGGCATATTTTAGCCGGAAGTCCCTTCTCCTGGTTAATGCAGCTTCCTTTTGCGGTAGAAATTCTTTGTTCAACGGCTGACGAAACGGAAGTAGTGACAGAATGTTCAGCAACCTGTATTAACTACAAAGATTTCGAGAGCAAACTGATCCGTCGTTCGTTTACCTGTCAATTCCATCCAGAACTCCTCCAAGATCTACGGGATATTAGTCACAGTCATCCTCCGACTTATGATGAGTTAAAGCATGATGATGGCGCTCGTTTATTTGCCCGACTATTGTATTCTGGGATGCAGGAATAAGGGCATGATGAAGGGAATCTGGGGGAGCTTCCCTAAAATTATGACCCGACGAGCGCGATCGCGCCTTCTGTGACGCTTGTCGCCAAAATCCTTGTCTTGACTTGATCCTAGGCTCAGGTAAGTTGTTTGCGATCGCGTGGCGGACATCATAATTAATCCTGGTTGCCCTAATTTTCTCTCATCACAATGAATTAGTCCTACCCTTGCTAAGGGGGGAAATGTTCCCTCCCCTTGATAAGGGGAGGGTTAGGGTGGGGTTAGCATCAAGGTATTGCTTTCGTTTTAAGCTTAAGTTGACACCAATGCACGTCTGTACGCCCCTACTATGAATCGTGAAAGGTTACATGATGATTACCCTTTTGTCATGAGCAACCCTTCCTCTTCTGCAAATTCGTATTACTCGACTCCCAATTCAGGAGCAGTTTCTGATTCAAAATCGGACTCTTCGCCTCGAAGTTCGTTATCAGTCTCTTCAAAATCGGCCTCTCCACCTCGAAGTTCGTTATCAGTCTCTTCAAAACCGGATTCTCCGCCTTGAAGTTCGTTGCCAATTTCCGATTCAAAATCAGTCATAGCATCCCAGGTTTGATTTCCGATGATGCCATCTCCAAATAAGCCCTGATCCTCTTGGAATGTTCTAACGGCTTCACGAGTTTCTGGACCATAAACGCCGTCAACTTGACCATTTACGGGTGCGCCAGCTAAGCCTATAGAGGCTAGAGAAATTACAGACACCACACCGAGAGATGCAAAACTGGAATGGCGCAAGCGTTGTAAGCTTTCTGGAGTTGCCATGGAACCCAGACTCAGCACTTGATCCGGACTGAGTGATTGGGTGGAATAATGGGCAAATAGTCGGCAAGGATCATCATAGAGGGGATGAAATATCGTCGCCGTTCCAGAGGCTGAGGTTGCGGCTTGAATTCGCTTTTGAGCTAAGTCTTGCCAAAGATTTTCGGGCATTCCCTTCTCAGACGTGGGAACGAGGAAGCAGAGGGAAACGAGAGATTAGGTCAAGAAAGCAGCAAGACGTTCTGCCAAAACGCGCACATGAGGTTCCAGAATAAACGAATAGTGATGTCCTGGAACTGGAATCACGTCAATCTCTTTCGCATCTAAAATAGCAAACAATTCCACCCAAACTAATTGAGGATCAGGGGCGTGTAAATGCTTCTCCTGCGCCCGGAAAACGGTAACTTTTCCCGGATAAGGCTGACGTTTATAGGCATACGTGGCTTTTAGTGTTCCCACCAATACATCCAAAATTCGCCGATTTTGTTCCTGATTGCCTTCAGTGGGAAAAACTCCCACCTGTTGCGCTTTAGCGAGAATGTAGTCGATTTGTTCGGGAACTGTTAATCCTTTTAATTCATCGGGGGAAACTAAATTATCTTGACCAAACATACCCCCAAACACACGGGAACAAACCCCCACTAAGTAATGATCATCAATCTTTTTTCCTTGATCCAGTATAATCGGTACCCAAGAGTCTAAAATAGCCAGCCGACTAACCTCTTGACCCTGTTTCTGTAACTGCTGGGCAACCTCATAAGCCACCACTCCACCAAAAGACCAACCACCAATTTGATAGGGTCCTTCGGGTTGCACCTCTCGGATGGCTTTGACATAGAGATGTGCCATATCTTCAACCCGAGTTAATGCCTCTTCCCCCTGATTAAACCCTTGGGCTTGTAAACCATAAAAGGGTTGGTCTGTACCTAGATAATCCGATAACTTCAGATAACATAGTACATTTCCGCCGGCGGGATGGACACAGAAAAATGGGGGTTTGGTTCCCTGAGTCTGAATGGGTACGATTGGAGAATAGGACTGAACCTCGGAACGGCTGATAACATTAGCTAATTCGGCAATTGTGGGACTCATAAACAGAGTAGTTAATGGTAATGTTTTACCAAACTGTTGCTGAATTTTTCCCATTAATTTCAGGGCTAATAGGGAATGACCACCATGTTCAAAGAAGTTGTCATTGATGCCGATTTGGTCGATGTCCAGTAAGTCTGACCAAATTTTGGCTAATTGTTGTTCCTGATAATTCCGAGGGGCGATAAATGTCGTTTCTCCACCAAAACTGGCGGGGTCAGGTGCAGGAAAGGCGCGACGATTGACCTTACCATTTGGCGTTAGCGGTAAAGAGTCTAAGCTGACAAACGCAGCAGGAATCATGTAATCAGGTAGGGTTTCTTTGAGGAAGTTACGTAAGGTTCGGGGAGTGGGTTTTTCTTGAGTTGATACTAAATAGGCGACTAACTGTTTCCCCCCCGATTTCTCGTTTCTGGCAATGACGACGGCTTCCCGTATTTGCGGATGTTCGGTCAAGGCATTTTCAATTTCTCCGAGTTCGATACGGAAGCCACGAATTTTGACTTGATGGTCAATGCGGCGTAGGTATTGAATTGTTCCATCGGGGCGATAGCGGGCTAAATCCCCCGTTTTATAGAGTTTTGACCCAATGCTAGGTGAATAGGGAACCGGGTTTGTCGAGGCGGGTTTGAATGAGTTTTGAAAAGGGTTGGGAATGAATTTTTCTTGGGTTAATTCGGGACGATTCAGATATCCTCTGGCGACTTGTACGCCGCCAATATGAATTTCACCGGGAACGCCAATGGGAACCGGGTGTAAATAGGGATCAAGGATATAAATTTGGGTATTTGCCACCGGATGTCCTATGGGAACGATGCTTGAATTACTGTCTCGTTGACATTGCCAATAGGTGACATCAATAGCGGCTTCGGTGGGACCATATAAATTGTGGAGTTCACAGTCTAACCCAGAAAAGAACCGCTCTTGCAGGTCAAAGGGTAAGGCTTCGCCACTGCAAATCACTCGCTTCAGGGATTGACAACCGTTGACTTTGGGTTCTTCTAAGAAAAGTTGCAGCATTGAGGGGACAAAGTGCAGTGTGGTAATCTGCTGCTGGGTGATTAGATTAACCAAATATAGACTATCTTGATGTCCCCCCGGTTTAGCCACAACTAAACAAGCCCCCGTCATCAATGTCCAGAAGAATTCCCAGACGGAAACATCGAAACTAAAGGGAGTTTTTTGGAGGACAGAATCTTCGGGTGTCAGTTGATAGGTTTGTTGCATCCATAGCAAACGGTTACAAATTCCCCGATGGGTGTTCATCGCCCCTTTGGGTTTACCTGTTGAACCGGAGGTGTAAATAACGTAAGCTAGGTTTTCTGGTTGAATCGTGCTATCAGGATTGTGGTTATTTTCTGCGGCAATATCTTCCCATTGGGTATCTAGGCAGATTATTTGGGCGGTGGATTTAGGTAAGTGCGGAACTAAGAGTTCTTGAGTGAGTAATACCGGGACTTGGGAATCTGCCAGCATGTAGGCAATACGGTCAACGGGATAACTCGGATCAATGGGAACATAAGCCCCTCCAGCTTTGAGAATTGCTAAGAGTCCCACAACCATTTCTAGGGAACGTTCGACACAAATCCCGACTAAAGATTCGGGTTTTACGCCTAATTTTTGCAGGTAATGGGCGAGTTGATTGGCACGAGTATTTAACTCTCGATAGGTTAATTGTTCCGATTCAAAGATGACAGCAATAGCATCAGGAGTTTTCTCAACTTGGGCTTCAATGAAGTGGTGCAGACAGCGAGATAAATCATAATCGGTTTTGGTGGCATTCCAATCCTGTAAAATGTGCTGTCGTTCAGTGTCACTCAGCACCGGTAATTGACCCACGGGTTGGTTGGGAGTGGTGATAATTGCGGTCAGTAAATTCTGGTAATGCTGGATAATCTGGGATATTGTATCAGCGTCGAATAAATCGCTGCTGTATTGAAGAGAAATCAGCAAGGAATCAGTTAATTCAATAATTTCTAGGCTGATGTCAAATTCGACGCTGTGCTGAGGGAGTTGAAAGTAGCTAAGTTTTAGTGTACCGCATTGAGTTAGCTGATTATTGCCCCTTGTCTCAAGTAATTGAGAAATTGTTGACGACAATGACTGCCAATTCTGAAACGTAAATGAGGCTTGGCAAATCGGGGAATGACTCAAGTTCGAGGCGGACGCTAATTCTTTGACTAATCGGGGAAAGGGATAGTCTTGATAATCCTTCGTTTCAGTCGCTGTCTGATGCACTTGTTGGAGAACTTCAGCGAAGATTTGATTGCCCGAAATTTCATCTCTGGTAACCGTTACGTTACTTAAATCACCAATGATTCTGGCAAATTCCGGTTGAGTTCGGGGACTATTCGGCATGCCGACTAAAATATCAGATTCTCCGGTATAGCGGTAAAGCAATACTTTAAATGCCGTGAGAAGAAGCGTATCCAGAGAAACCTTTGATTGCTGTGCTAGTTGGTTGAGATTTTGGGTTATGTTCTGATCAAGTTTCAATTGACAAGCGGAACCTTTATAGGTGCGTAATGGGGGACGAGTCGCACGTCCTGGTAAGTCTAATACAGGTAACTCTCCGGCTAATTTGTTGTGCCAATAGGTTTTAAGTTGTTCGGATTGGGAACTATTTAAGCAATTGGTTGTTAGCTGCGTCCAGTTGTTCTCAGACTGATGCAGCGGCGGCAATTCGGTATTGGGGTGAGTATAAAGAGTTATAAATTCATCAGTTAATATAACTAAAGACTCTGCGTCACTGGCTATTTTATGAACTGTTATTAACAAAATATGGTCGGTTTGGGAACGACTCAATAGCCTAACCCGTAACCCTGAACTCTGTTCTAAGTTAAAGGGAACAGTTGCCATCCGTACCAGGGTTGTATTCAAATCCTGCCAACTTTGGTTAGAGACATCGATCGCGCAGAAATCGACCTTCGCTGTATCGCTGATTTCCTGAGTCAATTGACCGTCGCGATCGCGGAAGTTACTCCGTAAGCTGGGATGACGATCAATTAATCGTTGAAACGCCCTGACTATGGCGTCTAGATCGACCGGAGATTGAATCCGCAAGCCGATGGATCGTTTATCATGAAGTCCCTGGGAAGCTAACTGATACAGAAACCAATGAGTCTGTTGAATGGGGGACAGGGGAAAGGATTGGCTTTTGCTGAGTAATTGAGTCATTTTTCTCGATTAACTAAAAGGAACAAGGAATAAATAAGGGATTATTTCACTGTATTTTGTTTAACATTTATTTGACTTTTCATGAGATTGGGATAACCTCTATCCATCCCCCCTTGCCCCCCTTTGAAAGGGGGGTAAGAGAGAGAAGGCTTTTAACTCCCCCCTTCTATAAAAAAAGTCTGGCGTTGATTTTTGCAGATGGCGTTAAAATCAGACATTTTTAAGCGGTTTTATGGGCGAGAAAAACTTGAGATACTAAGTAGATGAGACCCCCCGCCGCCATACCCGGAAGCACCTCGTAAACCACACCGGATAAATTCAGTCCCAACTTCCAGAACAACGCCGCCGCAATCCCCCCTAACATCATCGCGATCGCGACTGGCGTGGTTACCGATTTTTGCCAAACCCGTACTATCAGCAGTGGTCCCAAACTAGAGGCTAGAACTGACCAGGAAAATGTAATCAAGGCAAAGACATTATCATCTCCGGCTAAGGCAATAATCAAGATAATTACCGTCACCGCTAAGGTTCCCAACTTGGCATAATTATACGAGTGCGCCAATCCCGGAAACAGGTCTTGAGTTAACGCGGCTGAACAGGACAAAATTTGGGAATCCGCTGTCGATATTGTCGCCGCAAAGAGTCCCGCTAGCATCAGTCCAACTAAAATAGGGGGCAATAATTCCAGGGCTAAATAAGGCAGTGCTAATTCTGGATCACCATTGGTTAACAGATCGGGCAAAAGCACCCGCGCCGCCATCCCCACAGCCATCGCTGAAGGCGAGGTTAAAAACGCACAAATCACTTTAATATTCAGGGAAAACCAAATCTTATTCGCCGAATTAATTGCCATTGCCCGAACTAAAATATGAGGTTGACCCACGACACCAAATCCGGCGGCAATCCAGCCAATTAAAAAGGGCAAAAATCCCCACTCCAGATCCCTTGGACTTAAACTGACCAATTCTGGATCAATAGCGTCAAGCTGTGTCCAGAATCCGGTCAATCCGCCACAATTGGCGATCGCTACCACCAATAGCAGCAGTAGGGAACCAATCATAATCGTGGCTTGCACCGCATCTGTCCAAATTGAAGCCCGAATCCCCCCTGAAAAACAGTAAATCACCACGACAATAGCACCAACAATCACACCGAGGGAATAATTCCAATTAAACACCGCATGAAGTGCCTTACCTCCTGCAACTAATTGCGCCGCCGCATAAGAACCCAGAAACGCAATGGTAATTAAAGCCGAAATTGTGGTAATCCAGCGAATTCCTTTAGTTTCTTGACCCAGGAAAGAAGACACGGTATCGGCAGAAATTTCTTCAGAAACCTGTCTTAATCGTTTAAACACAAACCACCAAGCAATATAATCTCCGATCATCCAGCCAATCGTTAGCCAAATCGCCGATACTCCAATCGTATAAGCAAAGCCAACCTGACCAATAAATAACAAACCACTTTGACCCGTCGCCATAGCGGAAAGGGCGACTAGCCAGGGATTCACATTTCGGCTGGCAAGGAGGTAATCGGTTGTCGTATTTTTCTTTTGACTTGCCGAGTAAATACCGACTCCGGTAAATAACAAAAGAAATAGGATAAAGGTTACTGCAATCATTACTGAATTATTAACAAATTATGAGTTAAACTCCTCAATATTAAAAGGTGTAATATCGGTTTCGAGTTTTGTACAAAAAATATAGTCACGACAAACTTAAAACTATTT
The DNA here is from genome assembly GCF_040219735.1 of Coleofasciculus sp. G1-WW12-02. Taxonomy (NCBI): domain Bacteria; kingdom Bacillati; phylum Cyanobacteriota; class Cyanophyceae; order Coleofasciculales; family Coleofasciculaceae; genus Coleofasciculus; species Coleofasciculus sp. G1-WW12-02. The sequence continues at coordinate 65,278 of NZ_JAVJRX010000012.1, forward strand.
TCTAGCCGAGATAGAATTCCCTACAACAGATGTGACTCGCGCCCGCCCCCATCTCCTTTCTCTCAATCTCCCCCCAATTCCACCAACTTACCAATATTAAAATCAATCCTGATCCAGCCCTGCATCCGGCGCAGATTATCCAGCAATAATAAAGGAATTTGCCAATAGTGTACCATCAAAAAGGGGAGGGGGTCATCCACCTGAAAAATGGCATCTTTACCGCCAAAAACTGTCTTAAACCAGCGCCGTATATCCCCAAACGAGCGAATCTCATTCAACCGCCAAACTTCGTGATATAACCAATAGGTTGGCTTACTTTCCGGCAAGGGCTGCAAAGGTTCAGGGAAAGGCGTGTCACCCAAATAGGCTTCCGCCACTTCGGGATGGTTATAAAACATGGTAATAGCCGAATGAGTGCGCGGATTACACTCGATCGCGTAAACCGTCCCATCCTCTGCCTTGATAAAATCAAAGGAGGCTTGTCCCGTTAGATTCAATCCCTGGACAAAGCGACTCACCCACTGCAAAATATCCGGCTGATCAAGGTTTTCATAATTCACTTGAAACGCCGATGATTCACAGCAGCAGTGCAGTCGTAATTCCCCATTCCGCACTGTACTATGGGTACAGTATTCCGTTCCCGGAATAAACTCCTGCATAATCCAGGGTTTCTCCTCACTGATGGGCAAACTATTGACAAATGCGGCAGTTTCTGCTGGAGTTTCACAGGGAAGTTTGGTTAAGTTTAAACGCCGCACAGAGTCGTAGGGAATGCTTTTCAGGATATACTTGCCTGTTTCCTGAGAAAAGTCAAAATTAATCACCTGTTGCGGGTCAGTAATTTTAAATGATTTCGGCACCGATAACCCAAATTCTCGTGCTTTTTGGGCAAACGCAAACTTATCATCCAGCAGTTGGGTAACATCTGGATCAAAGTGGAACACTTCACAACAACCCGATAAAACAGGCTTGGCTAGAGAGTCATAATAACTGGCGACGGGACTACAGACGGGAACATAAACATCCACATTTTCTTGTTTCGCGATCGCGAGTAAGGCTTGAATGTAGCCATCGGGATCTTTGTTGGGGGCGGGAACCGTATAAAAGCGATCAACCGCCCGCGAAAATCGATGTCCCACTAACCAATATTTATGACTTTCCACTAAAATAACTCGATGTCCATCGGCGGAGAAAGACCGCGCCAGTTGCAGCGCTTTGGTCATTTTCCCCCCGGTGAGCATAATAGTTTTCGGATTGGGGTTAGCTATTTTGGGTTTCTGGAAGGGGCGGGTGAGACTATCCCACAACAGCGCCACGACGACAACGGTTAAATTGAATGGAAACGCGATCGCGAGTAATGTTAGTGTTCCCAGGTTTTGCAGTACGGCGAGAATACGTGATGTTGTCATTTGTCATTTGTCAATAGTAGGGGTTTGGTGACCAAACCGATGGCGCTATTTAATCTGGAAATTAAGGGTTGAGTCGGGGCGGGTTTAGTTACATTTTGGTGGGGTAAGAAAGGATAGTTGTTAAACCCGCCCCTACAGATTGTTAGGGTTTAAACCCGCCGGATTAAGGTCAAACCGTCACGCAACGGTAATACAACCTGTTCTACCCTAGGGTCATCCGTAACCACCTGATTAAACTGGGCGATGGCGTCTCCATTGGGTGTCCGTTCTTCGGGTGCTAAATAAACCTGTCCTTGAAGTAAGGTATTATCCACACAAATTAACCCATTTGGCGCTAATAACTGGGTATCCAGGAGCATCTGATAATACTCCACATACTCCTTCTTATCCGCATCAATAAATACCAAGTCAAACGACTCTCCCGCTTCCGCTAATTGACGCAGTGTCTCCAAGGCTGGGGCAACTTTTACGGTAATTTTGCGACCATGAGGTGAGGCTTGGAAACAGGTTTGGGCAAAACTAGCCACATATTCATCCACCTCACAAGCAATGAGTGATCCATCATCGGGTAACGCCTCAGCCATGGCTAAGGCGGAATAGCCAGTGAACATACCCACTTCCAGGACACGTTTCGCCCCAGTCATTTTGACAAACATCTTCAACGTTTGTCCTTCAATATGTCCGGATAACATCTCCTGTTCTAACTGGCGCACTGTCTCGCCATCGGAGAATAGTTTACTCCAGTCTTCGGTGCAGGTTTTCTCAACTAAGGCGGTTAAGGTGGGAGAATCGGGAGTGGTATTTTGATTCAGGTAGGGTTCCAGTTTAGCGGCGAGTTGGTACGCTTTTTGTAGAGAACGCGCCAGTTGTGGATGTTGTGCTGCGTCTACTAATTCCAGGGTTTGCTCAAGGTGTTCCACCAGAATCCCTAGGGGAGTAACCGCTCGCGCGATCGCGTCTTTTGTTATAGTTTGCATGATTTGTTTCCTGAATAATGTGGCAATATGTAGAGACGTTGCATGCAACGTCTCTACAGATGTTGAGGGGATAGAATTATTCCAAACCCAAATCATTGAGATACATTTCTACGCCAGCACCAGCATCAGGTAACGTTGCACAGACGGTTTTATGCTCCCATACCGCCGCTTCCAGTAAATCCGGGGGTACCTCTTGTGCATAATCACAAGCACCGATACCACAGGGTAGAGGTGCCCACAGACCCCCATCTCCCCGCTTACACCGCATATTTTTCTGACCCGCAATCATCAGATTAATGTCTTCGAGGATAGGATGATAGACACTCAACCCCAGAGAGCGAATCAGTGCGATAATGCGATCGCGTTCTGTGGGTTGCAGCCAGCCTAATTTCGTCGCTAAACTAGCGCCGAACGCCATTCCTACCGCTACCGCATGACCATGCATCAACTTAGCGGCGGGTTCATAACGGGGACTCCAGGTGTGACCATAAGCATGAGGGCGATCCTGATACGTCTCAAACATATTGGTTCCCTCATGTTTCATATAAGAGAACAATGCCCGATAAATCACCTCATCAGCAATTTTGGCTAATTCCTCATCGTTTCCTAAGGTAGCGAAGTGAGTTTCAACTAAGCGCGGACCATAGTCTTCTAGCAGTTCAAACAGAACCGGATCATCCGTCACCGCCATTTTAATAATTTCCGCCATGCCATTCCGGATATGACCCGTGGCGAGGGTGCGGAAAAAGGTGCGGTCTACCAAGGTTAGCACGGGCGGATGATAAGCCCCAATACTATTCTTAAATTGTTTGCCATTGGTACAGGTACGGGGACTAGGACCTGCATCAATTGCCGCGACTACAGTCGTACCCACCATAATATAAGGCGTGCGGCGATGTTGTAAGGCACAGGCTAATCCCGCCACATCACTGAGAACACCCCCACCAATCACTAATACGGGTTCATTGCGGGAAACATCACAGCCGTCTTTTCCGAGAAATTCCAGCAGGCGATGCACCGTTTCCGGGGTTTTATCGGCTTCCCAGGCGCGACAGACATTCATCTGGAGGGGGATTTCGTGGGTGTCAAAATACTTACGCACTGATTCCCCATACAAACTATCTACCGTTTGGTCGATAATGGCAACACAGCGACCTCGACTATTATAGATTTCAGCCAAGGTTGGGTTAGATGGGTCGAAGACGCCCTCAATTAACTTAACTTGCGCTTTTAGGGTAAAGGTTGCAGTGACTTCAAAGGAGCGAGTATCATTCCCCGGAACGATTTCTCCAGACCCAGTGTACCATTCCGATGTGCGATACTTGGCTCCATGTTTTACCCCAATATTTTGGGCTTCTCTAGTTGGGAATGAGTCGATTAAATCGTCCTGAAGGGTTTCCGTCAGTTCGGTTTGAGGAAGGGTTGTTTGCAGAGTCATTGTCGTTTGGTTTTTCCTGTACTTAATGATTCAGTCACGTTTGATGTGACAGAGTGTTGTCCATTTCTGAAATTATTGGCAGCGAAAATTAACCCGATTCCGGGGGAAACACTGTGGCAAAATTTGGCAAGTAATACTAGAGAAGCCTAATCGCAGTGACTTAAAATAGGCTCGTTGTCAGCCTTTGAATGCCAGACGCGATCGCATGGCTGACTACAACCACTTAATGAGAGCGGCATTCTAGTTATCTCTTCTCTTTGACCCAAAAACCAGGAGTCCTGGCTGATTGGATTCCGTTCAACCAAGGTAGACATCAGGGTTTATCCTGATTTATATTTTTCCAATGGGATTGACGTTGGAAAAAAGGACAGAAAACTAACTCCTAAATAACTAACCCGAAAGCGTTGACGCCAAGTGATGAGAATAAATAATCAATCACTTGACTGGCTTGGCAGATAATCCTGACAAGCTTATCTAGTCTTCAATCAGCAGGTTTTTGGTTAAATAATGTTCTTCATAGACCGTTGGCAAAACGGTGAACAAACTGATTTTTTCAAAGGGTCTTACGTAGACAAACTTGGCTTGAAGCCTATCTTACACCTCACTGGCGCTGTTGTTGCCAACCAATAGTCTGTTTGGTCGGCAGGCTTCAATTTTAAGTTACACCCGTGATTAATTTGCTGATCCGGGTTCAGCGGTTTGGTGGTAATATCCATCCTTATTGCTGCTCGAAATTTTTCATGAGTGTGTTAATGATGAATTCACTGATAATCAATCTGCCCATTTAGACCAAACAGTTTGGCTAAAGGAAATTATCTCTGACCAGAAACAATTGTCGGCAGGTAAGGGAGGTTACCCTCATTACAAAATTTAATGCACGTTTGTTAGTTTAACGCTTTACGTTTCTTCTTCTTTCGTACATTTAATAAATTTATAGGTTTTTAATTATGTATAGAAAAAGCTTATTAAGTATGGAGTAAAAAAAATAAATGAAGTCCTATTTGTCAATAAGTAAAAATACTGATGATGCCTAGAATGGGAAATTAATTAACAGGAAAACGGCTAAAAATGATTGACCCTGGCGTGAATGGTGAAGCGCGATCGCACATTAGTCAGAAATATCATAACCGCCGTCTTTCATCGGTGACGGGAAAAACGGGGAAATCCAAACCGCGTCAACCCCCAGGGATGCAATGTGACGCCACCAATCCTGGGTAGTCATATCAGGGTTCGATCAAGAGGTTTCTCTCTTTAGTCAGATGAAATACTTGAGAGTTTACTATACGCTACTAGCCGTAAACCTTTTGAGTATATCCTTATTTATTAACATTTCGCATAAAAATCTTGACATTAATTCGTCAAGTTAACTAAGGTAGCAGTCGGACAGGTTTATCGAAACGCTTTACATTGAGGTAGTTACACCAACTTCAGTCCCCTAGCGAGAGCCAGAGGAACAGTAGTAAGGGCTGAAGGATAAAGCGGTATGACACAAGGGGCACCTGCGACTGTTTTAGAAGCCAAAGCTAAAGGACGTTAGATTCATGCTGCCATTGCCAGAGGAAGGTCGGAGACGAGTACAAATAGAGGGTGTATGGCCCGAAATTGACGGGGGTCGTTTTGCCATCAAGCGGACAGTTGGGGAACGAGTCTATGTCGAAGTGGATATGTTCTGTGACAGTCATGATGCCGTTTCTGGTGTCATTTTGTACCGTCCCCAAAAGTCCCAAACCTGGTTTGAGGTTCCCCTGTCACCAACGATTAACGATCGCTGGCAGGGAGAATTCACTGTATCAGAGATAGGCGATTATGTCTATACCATTATGGGTTGGGCTGACCACTTTAAATCCTGGCAACGGGACATGACCAAGAAATTGGCAGCCGAACAGGATCTGTCGGTTGACTTACTGATTGGGGCAAACTTGGTTGAAGACGCGGTTAAACGTGCCAGTGGGGATGATGCGGCACAGTTAAAAACCTGGGTAGCGACGCTGCGATCGCAAGATATCGCTACACCGATTTTAGGTGATAAAGCCATTTCCCCGGAACTGGCGCAACTGATGGCAAAATACCCCGATCGCAAATTTGCCAGCACCTACCACAAACAACTCAAAATTATTGTAGACCGAGAACGCGCTCGGTTTAGCACCTGGTACGAAATATTTCCCCGTTCCTGCGGGGAACCGGGCAAACATGGCACATTCAAAGACGCCCAAGCCCGCTTACCCTATATTGCCAGCATGGGGTTCGATGTCCTGTACTTACCCCCCATTCACCCCATTGGCAAGGCATTTCGCAAAGGCAAAAATAACACCACTGTTGCTGAATCTGATGATGTGGGCGTACCCTGGGGTATTGGTGCGGCTGAAGGCGGACACAAGGCGGTTCATCCCCAATTGGGCACCATGGCTGACTTTGAGGAATTTGTCGCCCAAGCCGCCGAACATGGACTGGAAATTGCCCTAGACATCGCCTTCCAATGTTCTCCAGATCACCCCTACGTCAAAGAAAATCCCCAGTGGTTCCGTAGCCGCCCTGATGGAACCATTCAATACGCCGAGAATCCGCCGAAAAAATATCAGGACATTTACCCAATTGACTTTGAAACCGCAGACTGGCAAAACCTGTGGGAAGAACTGCGGAGTGTGATCCAATTCTGGATTGAAAAAGGCGTGCGGATTTTTCGAGTCGATAACCCCCATACCAAAGCCTTTGACTTTTGGGAATGGGTGATTGCGGATTTGAGACAAACTCATCCCGATTTAATTTTCCTCTCGGAATCCTTTACTCGTCCCAAGGTGATGTATCGCCTCGCCAAGCTAGGATTTACCCAATCCTACACCTATTTCACTTGGCGTAATAGTAAGTGGGAAATGACCCAATATCTCACCGAACTCACCCAAACCCCTGCCTATGACATCTTTCGCCCTAACTTTTGGCCCAATACCCCCGATATTTTGCATGAGTTTATTCAGCATGGGGGACGCCCTGCCTGTATTATTCGCTTAGTGCTAGCGGCAACCTTAGCGGCAAACTACGGGATTTATGGACCAGCGTTTGAAGTGTGCGAAAATCGGGCGCTGAAACCCGGTAGTGAAGAGTACTTAAACTCAGAGAAATATCAGATTCGGGAATGGGATTTAGATAGTCCCTACAGCATCAAAGACTTGATTGCCCGAGTCAATCGCGCCCGTCGGGAACACCCCGCACTGCAAAGTAATAAGAGTTTGCGGTTTCATCACACCGATAATAACCAGATTATCTGTTACAGCAAACAGACCGACGATTTCAAGGATGTGATGCTAATGATGGTCAGTTTTGACCCTCAATGGATGCAAGCGGGCTTCATTGATTTGCCCTTAGAATCCTTAGGAATTGACCCCTATCGGGAATACCATCTCCATGACCTACTCAGTGATACCCACTATACCTGGTTTGGCGGACATAACTATGTAGAACTTAATCCCCAAGCTATTCCGGCACATGTTTTCTGGGTGAGGCAATAGGCAGTAGGGAACAGGGAACAGAGGGAGCAATGTAAGGGTCTTCCCGAATGACAAATGACCAATGACGAGTGACAAATGACAAATCAACAACTAGGGAAAACTACCAACGAAAAAATGCTTAATTCGATTTTGAAAGATGACCCCTTATGGTTTAAAGATGCCATCATCTATGAAGTGCCGATTCGTGCCTTTGCCGATAGCAATGGCGATGGCATAGGTGATTTGCGCGGCTTAACATCAAAGCTGGATTATTTACGAGATTTAGGGGTCACAGCGATTTGGACATTACCCTTTTTCCCCTCTCCCCTGAAAGACGATGGCTACGATATTGCCGAATATAAAAAAATCAATCCTATCTACGGCACAATCGAAGATCTCAAAGAACTGTTAGATGCAGCGCATCAACGGGGAATTCGGGTCATTATTGAGTTAATTGTCAACCATACCTCCGACCAACACCCCTGGTTTCAACGCGCTCGCAAAGCCCCGAAAGGCAGTAGTGAACGGGATTTTTATGTTTGGAGTGATAGTCCGGAAAAATATAAAGATGCCCGGATTATTTTCCAGGACTTTGAACATTCTAACTGGGCGTGGGATCCGGTGGCTAAATCCTATTACTGGCATCGCTTCTACTCCCATCAACCTGACCTCAATTACGAAAATCCGGAAGTGGCTAAAGCCATTTTAGAGGTTGTGGATTTATGGCTAGCCATGGGGGTGGATGGACTGCGGATGGACGCCGTACCATATCTGTATGAACAAGAAGACACAAACTGTGAAAATTTACCCGCCACCCATGCATTCTTGAAACAGTTACGCACCCATGTTGATGCCAAGTTCCCCAATCGGATGCTTTTGGCTGAAGCGAATCAGTGGCCCGAAGATGCAGCGGAGTATTATGGGCAGGGGGATGAATGCCACATGAATTTCCATTTTCCCCTCATGCCGCGCCTGTTCATGTCATTAAAGATGGAGGATAATTTCCCCATCATTGATATTCTCAATCAGACGCCGCAAATTCCCAATAACTGTCAGTGGGCATTGTTTCTGCGGAATCACGACGAACTGACCCTGGAAATGGTCAGCGATGAAGACCGAGACTACATGTATAAAGTGTATGCAGAAGACCCGCAGGCACGGCTCAATTTAGGGATTCGTCGCCGCCTCGCGCCGCTGATGGGGAATAATCGCGACCAAATTCAATTGATGAATGGGTTGCTGCTGTCTCTCCCCGGTACGCCCGTCTTGTACTACGGCGATGAGATTGGTATGGGCGATAATATTTATCTGGGCGATCGCAACGGGGTACGCACACCGATGCAATGGAGTGCTGACCGCAATGCAGGCTTCTCGCGCACGAATCCGCAAAAACTCTATGCCCCGCCGATTGTTGACCCAGAATACCATTACGAAGCGATTAATGTAGAAGCCCAGCAGGGGAATCCCAATTCCCTGTGGTGGTGGATGAAGCGGTTAATTGCCACCCGCCAGCGTTTCCAAGCTTTTGGGCGAGGGACTTTTGAGTTTCTCCATCCGGAGAACCGTAAGGTTTTGGCATTTACCCGAACCTATGCTGGGGAACATATTTTAGTGGTTGCCAACTTGTCACGATTTGTGCAAACTGTGGAATTGGATCTCTCAGGATTCCAAGGAATGGTGCCCGTGGAGATATTTGGACGTACCCAATTCCCAGCGATTGGTTCTTCACCCTATTTCCTCAGCCTCAGTCCTCATGGCTTCTACTGGTTTACCCTCCAGTTGCAAGACACTCTCGCCGAAGTCCCCAGTTCCCACATTCAACCCCCGACACTCAGGGTGAGTGGTAAATGGCAAACGGTGTTTTCTCAACCGATTTTAAAGACAACCTTGGAGTCGATTTTGCCCACTTACCTCTATGGTTGTCGCTGGTTTGGTGGTAAAGCGAGGACGGTGCAATCGGCAGAGATTGTGGAAGTGATTACTGTCTCTTATAAAGAAACCGAGGCGGAGTTACTTTTCCTCAAATTAGATTACACCGAGGGCACCCCAGAAACCTACATTCTGCCCTTAGCTTACGCGCCAGGAACTGAACTGGGTGGTGATGGGTCGAACATTCAGCCCCATCAGGTTATCGCCTATATTCAGGTTGAGGGAAATGAAGACGTTGGCTTATTATTTGACGCGGTAGCTGAACCTGACTTTTTAGCCTTCCCCTTAGATGCCATTCGTCATCAGCATCGGTATAAAGGAAAGGCAGGTACATTGGTAGCTACGGCAACAGACGCCCTGTCTGAACTGATGCAAGAGGCGACTCACCTTGAGCCGCATCTGCTTCGAGGCGAACAAAGTAATACCTCAATGGTCTACGGTGATCGCTTTATTTTAAAGCTGTTCCGCAAGGTTGAGGAAGGGATTAACCCAGACTTAGAAATTGGGCGTTTCCTCACCGATAAAAAAGTCACCGAACATTTTGTTTCCGTGGCGGGGGCGCTGGAGTATCGCGCTGCTAACTCAGACACGATAACCATCGGCGTCTTGCAAGAGTTTGTTCCCAATACCACCGATGCTTGGTCTTATACCTTAGATTCCCTGCGCGGTTACTTTGAACAAGTGATGGTATTGCCCGGATCAGATTTGCAGGAGACGGAACTCTTCTTACCCTCGGCGGTGGAGTCTCTCGATCGAACTGATCCGCCCTTTGGCTACAATCTGATTGTTTCTTATTTGGATACGACGCAACTGTTGGCAAAGCGAACGGCTCAACTGCATATTGCGTTGTCCTCGGATATGGAGAATCCTAACTTTGCCCCGGAACCATTTACGTCGTTCTATCAACGGTCGGTGTATCAGTATATGCGGAACCTGACGGGTCAGGTTTTACTGCTGCTGAAAAAACGGATCGACGTATTACCGGCGGAAATTCAACCCTTAGCCCAAACCATTCTCAACCGCCAAGATCAGATTTTAGGACGCTTTAAAGCCTTAATCAATCAGCCGATTACGTCGATGCGTACCCGCTGTCATGGTGATTTCCATCTGGGACAAGTTTTATATACCGGGAAAGACTTAATCATCATTGACTTTGAGGGAGAACCGGCACGTCCTTTGAGTGAACGACGGATGAAGCGATCGCCCCTGCGGGATGTGGCAGGGATGCTACAATCGTTCCACTATGCGATTACTCTCGGCTTGCGGAATGAAATTGAGAGTGGCATGATCCGACCGGATAATCTTTCGGTGATGGAACAATGGTCGAGTTTCTGGTATTCCTGGGTCAGTGATACGTTCCTGAAAACCTATCTGTCTACAGGTGCGGGACATTCATTTATCCCGCAAACAACTCAGGAGTTGCAAGTGCTGTTGGATGCTTATCTGTTTGAGAAGTCGATTTATGAGTTAGGGTATGAACTCAACAATCGACCGAAGTGGGTAGACATTCCTTTACAGCGTATTCTCCAGTTGCTGGAGTCGGTGCAAGTGACAGGAGAACAAATGAGTTTCCCGACGCCGCCAGCGAGGTAGGGTTTCGGGTTTCGGGTGTGGGGGGTATAATGAACCACCTGTAGGGGCGACCGGCTTGGTATAATTAACAACACCAGTCCATTTAATGGGGTTGGGTCGCCCTTTTCTTAAAAAACCCCCGTAATTCTGGCACTTAGTCGGGGCGGGTTTAGTCATATAGGGGTTGACAACTGAGTCCAGAAACATATACAAAGGTATACAGGTCTATACTAAATGTATACCGTATGGACATTATTCAGGACGTGCCAACGGTCAGCATTGGGGAAGCAGCTAAAGAAGTCGGAGTTAGCGTAATCACG
>NZ_JAVJRX010000013.1:0-72233 GCF_040219735.1 Coleofasciculus sp. G1-WW12-02
GAGCAGCAAACTGGCTATCGCATCCGCTGGTAGGTCTTTAACACTTGCCGATAACGTAGTGCGCTTAGCACTTAGGCTGGTAAGCACAGCTTTAACTTATTTGGCTAAAGCTCCGTGTATGCGAGACCGGGGTTGCTTACAAGACCTTCCTACAGTAGATGGTGAATAGATCCTATCACGTTCAACTTAGGTAGGAGGCAATTCTTCACCTAAAACGTCTATACATAGTATGGACGAGGTATCCCGCCGCGAAAAATGGATGAAATGCAAACCGAAACGATTTCAGTTATTATTCCTGTTTTAAATGAAGCGAGTACGATTGGTTCGGTTTTAGAGAGGCTTATGGGTACTAATAATGTGGACGTTATTGTGGTAGATGGGGGGAGTCGCGATGAAACAGTCACCGTGGCGCGATCGCGAAATGTCCAGGTTATTTCTACCCCACCCGGTCGCGCCTGTCAAATGAATGCCGGTGCAGCGAGGGCGACGGGTGATATTCTCCTATTTCTCCACGCGGATACCCGTTTACCTGCCAATTTTGATTGTTTAGTTCGCCAAGCGCTGCAAGAACCCCAAACTATTGCGGGGGCGTTTGAATTACGCATTGATTCTCAACAGTTGGGTTTGCGCCTCATTGAACGACTGGTGAATTGGCGATCGCGTTTTTTTTCGATGCCTTATGGCGACCAAGCTATATTCTTAAAAGCGACCATCTTTCATAGCATAGGAGGTTTTCCTAATTTGCCAATTATGGAAGATTTTGAATTCATCCGCCGCTTGAAACATCAGGGACGAATTTCCATTGTTCCAGCATCTATTCTGACATCAGGACGACGGTGGGAACGGTTAGGAATCATCAAAACAACTTTAATTAACCAGCTTATTATTCTAGGGTATTTTTTCGGAGTTTCTCCTGACAAACTGGCGCGATGGTATAGGGGAAAAGGGTAAGGTCTTTGTGCCAATAAGTACCTGGACATAAATTCTGTCCGCTGTAGTCAGAAATGATAACAAGCGTCAAATGTTTACTGCTCCCTAAGCTACACCCTGACCGACCATTGTCAAAGGTTCAGGAACCGTCTGTGTCTCGGTTTCTATTGCTATTTTATAATGAGTAAATACAGGAATTACCAGTCCAGGAGCTTGCCAACCTGTCAAAGTTCCTGTATATACCTCTCCCTCTGGTGATAACAGCACTTCTCCGGCACTATTCAGTGGATTAAGACCATCACTGATCCCTAAATAGAACGTCTCGTTTTCAGCAAAATTGAACCCAACTTCTCCGATTCCTGCTGCTAGTCCTTTGCCCATTGCATCAAATAAAAACATAGACAAAGATGATAAAGATGATACAGATAATAAGGGATTTTGAACAACACGAAATTTAAAAAATGCTTGACGTTCAGATTCAAGTTGGTAGAGATCGATATCTGCCAGACTAAACAAACTGCCCTCAATTGTGTCAATCGTTGGCACTGCGATTGGACCTTGAGCGGATGAAATCAGTTGTCCTGTATCAACATCTTCAATAAAGGTTGATTCTGAGGCGGTGTTGTCTAATCCTCTGGGGAGAGTCTTCCCGCCCATCAACGTCGTTAATAATGATTTAAAATTTATCATCGGCTTTCTCCTAAAAAACGTTGAGACGAATCAAGTCAACTCAATTCGTCTGTTTGCCTAACCTTAAAATTATTTTCTTATCCTTTCAATTGATTTTATTGATTCTTAATTAAATTTAATTTAACTTGTTATTTCATTCAATAATGTTTACATTAAGTCAAGTTCTATCACCTATAATTTTACATTTAGAGACTGTAACTAACCTTATTCACCTGATACCAAGTTGCAGTTTAAAGTAGAATCTGTCATGCTGAGCAAAACGCATTGAAACCCTTAAACTCGTTCGAGGGCAGGCTCCGTGACGCGAAGCATCTGTCCAGATTATTCGCTTCGCTCTTCCTAGCTAGACATGATAGAACGCAACTTGGTATGAGATACAGTTAGACGTTTGTTTTCTGCTTTCTTCTTGTGTAAATCAGTCCCAATCCTAAAGCTACTCCTTGACCGACAATTGTAAAAGGTTCAGGAACAGTCTGTGTCTCAACCTCGATGGCTATTTCATAAGGGTTATCATTACTCTATCCTAGAGGAACGACATACACCCAATCTTGATAATTTGGATCGCGATTTTCCGTAATTGCCGTAATTTTGTCTCTCAGTTTCTCTGTGATGGGTCGGGTTTTAGGCAACTCATAATTCTCAATCCGTTTAATTGGAGTAATTTTAGCCGCCGTTCCACTTAAAAATGCTTCATCGGCAATAAATAACTCCGATTTATCCACAGGGCGTTCGATTGTGGGGATACCTAAATCCTTTGCCAGCGTCAGGATACTATCTCTGGTGATTCCTTCTAAAATATCTTGGTCATATCCCGGCGTAATCAGTTGTCCATTCCGCACCATAAAGATATTCATCCCCGATGCTTCACAAATTTTACCCTGAGAATTCATTAATAATGCTTCATCAAACCCGGATTCTACCGCTTCTGTTTTTGCCAGAGATGATGTGATGTAGGCTCCGCTAATTTTCCCTCTCAGGGGCAAACTGTGATCGGCTTGACGATACCAGGAACTAATCCGACAGCTTACCCCTTCTGGGGATAAATAATCACCAAGTTCTAATCCATAGACGAAAAAGTCTTTCTCGATCTTATGCAGTCTGGGGGCAATTCCCAAATCGGATGTATAAATAAAGGGTCGGATATAAAACGAGGTTTTAACTTGGTTTTTCTTGACGAATTCTACAATTATAGTTTTGATTTTATCAGCGGGTAAGTCGTAATGTAAATATTTTGCACTGTCACTTAATCGTTTACAATGGCGGTCTAAGCGAAACAGGAGAATTTGTTCGGGGTTTTGCGGATCAGGAATCCCGCGCAATCCGCCAAACGCGCCTGTGCCATAATGCAGCGCATGGGTAGCAATGGAAATCTTGGCATCATCGAAGGGAAGAAATTGATTTTTAAAGTAAGCGATTGGCAGAAATTTATGCATTTTTAAACTAGACAGTCAGGGCTACTGGAAGGTATGGTGATCGATTGTACTACAGCTCAGTGATTTTGCCAGGGACTAGAACATCGATTTAGAAGTCGGACAAATGAGGGAAAGGGAAGGTGGGTAGAGTTATTAATTCCCTGGGGTGTTCAACCACCCCGCTAAATTCTGTTTTTGAGTCGCTGAGGGATTTTCAATCTGTACAACTTGGTAACGGGTGGGTTGGGATTCGCCTAAGGTAACGGGTAAGGTACAAAGTTCGTCTTGGTGGAACACGGTTACCTGAATCGTGTCACCGGGATGATAATCTTTTAGGCGATCGCATAATTGATCTGCACTGACTCGCCAACCGTCTATTGCTAGTAACTGATCCCCAGCATCTACTCCGGCTATTCCCGCAGGAGAGGTGGCGTTGACAAATTTGACCACCTCTTGCCCATTTTCGCTCTTGACAATTAACCCCAAATAGGGTATTGATTCCTCGTCTTCCACCACCTTGATTTTTAAGCCAAAGGGTTTGAGATATTCATCAAAGGGCAATTCTTCTGTCCCTTCAATGTAGCGATGGAAGAAATCACCCAAATCGGTATCAGCGACAGACTCCAACACCTCTCGCAGTTGTTGGGGAGTAAAGCCAACTTCCTTGACGCCAAACTCTTGCCACATCCGCCGCATCACATCATCCAGGGAGCGCTGATTGCCATGACGCGATCGCACCAGCAAATCCAGTAAGAAGGATACCATTTCTCCTTTGAGATAATAGGAAATCTGACTATTATCACTATTGGCATCCCGGCGATATAACTTAATCCAAGCATCAAAACTGGACTCACTCAGGGGTTGCACCAAACGTCCTGGGAGCAGTTGCATCCGGGTAATTTCTTTACTCAACCCCTCTAAAAAAGTCTTGCTATCGTAAATCTTTGCCCGTAAGGGGAGGACTAAATCATAATAACTGGTTGTCCCTTCACAAAACCACAGGGATGTGGTATAGCTTTCTTGTTCATAGTTAAACCGTTCCAAGACTTTGGGTCGAATCCGCTTAACATTCCACAGGTGAAAGAACTCATGGGCGACTAATTGCATGAAACGATTGTATTTATCTTTCGCCCGGAAACTGAAACGGGGATAATTTAAGGAACAAGAGGTTTTATGTTCTAAACCACCAAAGCCTGTGGACGATAAATGCAGTAAAAACAAATATCGTTCGTAGGGTAATCCCCCATATAACTCGGCTTCTGTCTCGATAATTTTTGTCGTATCCGCAATAATCCGTTGGGGATCAGCATTTCCCTGTCCCCAAATTGCCAGTTGATGGGGTTTACCTAGAACTTCAAAATCGTAAACCTGCTGTGTGCCTATTTCAAAGGGACTATCGACTAAGGTGTCAAAATCACTTGCCTCAAAGGTATTCTCAGCACCATCGACGGCGGGTAAGGGTGTTGTCGTCTGCCAATCCGATTTAGGGGGTACAATCGTCACCTGAATCGGCTGTTGCTCAAAACCAGGGACAAACAGGAATAATGCCGCCCCATTAAAATAGCCGTGGGTTGCATCTAGGTGATTGGTGCGTACTGATAATTCATTGGCAAAGACGCGGTAGCGGACAACGATGTTTGAAGCGTCTGTAGTTTGAATCTGCCAGTGATTTTTACTCTGTTTATCCCAGGGTAAGGGTTGGTTCTCTTGGACAGATTCAACCTTGAAATCCTGTAGGTGTTTGGCATATTCCCGCACTAGATAAGACCCTGGAGTCCAAACGGGCATTTTTAAATCTAGCACTGATTCAGACCAACCATTCACCTGTAGCGTCACCTCAAACAGATGAGATTGAGGTTGAGGCATCGCGACGTGATAATGAAAGGTGGGTTTAGTCATTCGTCCTTTGTCATTCGTCATTTGTCATTCATCATTTGTCAGAGAACGGGGAACCGGGAACGGGGAAAAAGTTTTGACCCTTCACTTGGGAAAGAGGGAACCTAGCGGTAGAGGTATGTAGGGGTGGGTTTCACTTATCCTTTTTTACCTCATCCAGAGGTGGCTAAACCCGCCCCCATCTTCCCCATCTCCCCTATAGTTATCCTAAAGCCGTCCAGCTAGATGGGTTAGTTGTTTGAGATTAATCAGACAAAGTTTTTGGTCTTGGGATTCAACGTTAATCCAGCCTTTACTGTCTAGCTTTTTCATGATTTTGGCTGTATCTTCAACACTGATATCTGTAACATCAGCCAAGTCTTTATAGGGAATGTTATAGATTTCGGTTCCCTTTTCCCCCACTTGACCATAATTCTCTGCTAAGTTGACTAAAGTATTGGCTAACTTAATCGCCGGCGGTTGATGGCGTCGTTGAAAGCGGACATTAGTCTGACGTAGCCGTCTGACCATCAGTTGTAGCATCCTGTGGTGTAACTGGGGATCTTTGAACAGAGTTTGAATGAAGCGCTGGGCAGAGACGCTGAGTAATTTGACCGATGAAAGGGCGACAACATCTGTAGAACGGGGAGATTCATCCAAGATTGCCATCTCGCCAAAAAAATCTCCCCGACCCAAAATGGCTAAAGTAACGGCGTTGTCCCCATATAGGCGTCGAACTTTGACCCAACCGGACATGATAAAGTAAACAGCATTACCCCAGGCATCTTCCATTAAGACGGCTCGCCCTGTGGGATACTCATGTTCGACTCCAACTGACAAAAGCCATTCTAATGTCTCGGGGTTTGCCGTATTAAATAGGGGGAAAAGCTCACTAAAAGCTTTGGTGTGCATGAAAGGTTTATTAAAGTTGGATCATCTAAGATTCCATTACACCACACCAGAACAACAGTCCCCAACTTCCTTGAGTTAGTGGTCTGTGAGCAGGGGTGTAGGAGTGCAAAGGGGCAGAGGGTGCCGGGGGGTTAACCGTAAGTTAATTGACCAACAGTGTTTTTATTATCGCAGAGAAACGACGCGATCGCCCTTTTCTAAGTTCTCATAAATCCGCAATACTTCCTGTCTTGCCCAGCGATCGGCGGCTAGAATATCTTCTAGTCCAGGATCAGGGCAGTTGTCGTGGGCGTGGCGATCGCAGGTTTGCTCAATACACCGGGCAATGTCTAAATATTGGATTTTCTCCTCTAAAAACAGTGCCACGGCTTGCTCATTAGCGGCGTTTAATACAGCCGGCATTGAACCTCCAGCCCGCCCTGCGGCGTAGGCTAATTGCATACAGGGATATTTATCATGGTCGGGTTCTTTAAATGTCAATGTCCCCGCCTTGACTAAATCCAAGGGTTCCCAGTCTGTATAGATGCGATGGGGCCAGGATAAGGCATAGAGTAGGGGTAAGCGCATATCGGGCCACCCTAACTGGGCTAAGACGGAGGTATCTTGTAATTCGATTAAGGAGTGAATAATGCTCTGGGGATGGATGACAATATCGATATCGTCATAATCCATACCGAAGAGGAAGTGTGCCTCAATTACCTCTAGCCCCTTATTCATCAAGGTAGCGGAATCGACGGTAATTTTGCGCCCCATCGACCAGTTGGGATGCTTAATCGCATCGGCGACGGTTACCTCCCCTAACCTGTCCACCGACCAATCCCGGAAAGCGCCCCCAGATGCGGTGAGGATAATGCGCCGTAATCCTCCCTCTGGGACTCCCTGAAGGCATTGGAAGATGGCAGAATGTTCCGAGTCAGCCGGAAGCAGTTTAACGCCATGTTTTTCAATCAGGGGATTGACAACCGGTCCACCTGCGATTAGGGTTTCCTTGTTGGCTAAGGCAATATCTTTTCCCGCTTCAATGGCGGCAATGGTGGGTAGCAATCCCGCACAACCGACAATCCCAGTGACTACCGCTTCAGCATCACCATAACGGGCAACTTCTACCACACCCGCTTCTCCCGCCACCAGAATCGGTTGGGGATCAAGATCTGCGATCGCGGCTTTTAGGTCAGGTAATTTTTCAGCATCACAAATTGCTACGATTTCCGGTCGAAACTGCCGAATCTGGGCAGCTAATAGTTCCACATTGCGCCGGGAAGCCAATCCCACCAACCGAAATTGGTCTGGATGGTGAGTCAGAATCTCTAGGGTTTGGGTGCCAATCGATCCAGTGGAGCCGAGGAGAGTAATTGATTTCACAACAGTTTCTTAAGAATTCGCCGCTCTTTATTACTATAGGATTATTTTGCACATCGTTCATCAGATTTCAGCCCAGAACTCAAGTTCCGCGTCAAAGCTTAAACCCGTTAAAACGGGTTCACCGGAAACCGTAGGGGCGCATGGCGTGCGCCCGATTCAATGGTAAAATCTATTTCACAATTTTAGGTCAGTCCAGTAGATTGGGTTGACGCTAGGAAACCCAACACCATTATTGATTGGCTGGTTACGGTTTTTAGTCATGCGATCGCGTATGGCGAAGACAACGCAATGACAAGCTCAAGATATTACTCCCCTGTCTCTCTAGCAAACCAGCGCCGGATTAACTCCACGGCGATGGACAAGAATATGGTCTAATCTGGGTTTGTTGACACTCCCCGGTCTAAAGACGCGGGGATTCTTGGTTCTCCGATCCGCCGTTAGACGACAGGATTGCTCCAATCGCCCAAGAGGGCAGGTCTCCCCAAGCGTAGTTTCCGGCATGCCCTGCCGTACTCAATCCTTTTTGAAGGATGTTTAGACTGGCTGCGATATCCCTGTCTTCAATGTATCCACAGTTTCCACAAACATGGGTTCGTTGAGATAGAGATTTTTTGACTCGATAGTGACACTTTGGACAATCTTGAGAGGTGTAGTGCGGAGGAACTGCCACCGTCACCTTTGCGTATTTATGTCCGAAGTATTCTAGCCATTGCCGAAACGTAGACCAGCCAGCGTCAGAAATAGACTTAGACAAGTGACGATTTCTTACCAACCCTTTGACATTCAAGTCTTCGTATGCTACCAAATCGTTAGATTGGATAACGGAATATGCAACTCGCTTGCAGTATTCTTTTCGCTGCCTACTTACTCTTAAATGCTTCCGGGCATATCGTTTTCTTTCCTTATGATAATTTTTAGATTGTGGTTTTACTCCTTTTCGGTACTTCTTAGACTTCTTGCGATTAGCTCGATTGAGTTGCCTTTCCGATTTGCGGTAAAACTTTGGAGACTCCTCAGTGTTGCCATTAGAATCAGCTAGAAAGTATTTAATCCCTAGGTCTAACCCAATGGTTTTCCCAGTAGGCTTAGTTTCAACCCGCACATCAGCCTTAACCGCAAATTGTGCATAATAGCCATCGGCACGTCTAACCAACCTTACTCGCTTGATTTGGTCAATAGAGTAGAAGTTTAGGTCATAAGTGCCTTTCAGTTTTAGTCGCCCTATTACTTTTTTGCCGGTGAAAGTTATGGCTTTCCGATTCTCCGATAGCTTCCATCCTGATGTTTTGTACTCAACCGAACGGCTGTTTTTCTTGAACTTGGGAAAACCCTTTTTACCTTTAACCTTTTTTCGACAATTTTCGTAGAAGCGACTAATAGCACTCCAAGCACGATCAGCCGACGCTTGACGCGCTTGAGAATTGAGTTCCGCCGCAAAGCCAAACTCTTTCGCCAACACACGGCAATATTTGCTGAGGTCATACTTATCGATACCTTTGTTATCCATCCAGTACCGCAAGCATTTATTTCGGACAAACTGCGCTGTCCGAATTGCCTCATCAATAGCTGCGTATTGAGCAGGTTTAGCTTTGATTTTGAACTCAAAGACTATCATGGCCATCTTCTTGATTACGCTACTTATTATAGCGTAAATTCGATAATTGTACTAGACTCGCAACTAAAGTTGCGAAGAGCTAAACGCCTTGCTCGGTTTCATCCCTCGGATAAATCACGAGGGAGCCTGCACCATCGCTTATCATGTAATTTGTGAAAGAAATATGTTGAGGAGAGAAACTTGGAGCGGACATTTCTAATGATTAAGCCAGATGGCGTCCAGCGTAATCTGGTGGGTGAAATTATCCAACGGTTTGAGACTAAAGGCTTTACCCTGGTGGGACTTAAGCTGATGAGTGTTAGCCGCGAATTGGCAGAACAACATTATGCGGTTCACAAAGACAAGGGTTTTTTTGCTGGACTGATTGAATTCATTACCTCTGGTCCTGTTGTGGCAATGGTTTGGGAAGGCAATGGTATTATTGCCTCTGCCCGGAAAATCATTGGTGCAACCAATCCCCTCAACGCTGAACCTGGAACGATTCGTGGCGATTTTGGCGTCACCGTTGGTCGCAACCTGATCCACGGTTCGGATGCGTTAGAAACCGCCCAACAGGAAATTAAGCTCTGGTTTAAGGATGAGGAACTGGTAAGCTGGCAACCAACCATCAACCCTTGGATCTACGAATAAGGATGCTAGATAACTGTAGGGGTTTGGTAACCAAACCCCTACGGCGTGGTGAGGATGTCAAACACGAATACCCAAAGCGTTAATAGAACAAACACCCCAGACGCGGCTGGTAGTCTGGGGATTTTCATGATTGACTCAAGCAACTAAAGCTGGACGCTGATGAATCCCAGGATTTGTCGCTTCTAACCGGGTAGCTAACGCAATCAGCGTGGCTTCGGCTGCGGGGCGTCCCACAAGCTGAACCCCCACAGGCAAACCCTTTGAGTCAAATCCGGTGGGAATTGCGATCGCGGGTAGTCCACTTGCATTAAACGGAGGACAGGGCGCAATCCAACGAATAATATTTTGCAACGTTTCCTCTGGACTTAAATCCGCCCACTCACCCACACGAATCGTTGGCTGCATATAAACCGGAAGCACTAGCACCTGAAACTTCTCAAAAAAACCGACAATCTGTCGCGATATAATCTGCATTTGGGCAACGGCTTGCAAATACTCCCCAGCCGAACCGGATTGGGCAGCAATCCACTGGTTCATCGGACTCAACGCCGCCACGGGAATTCCTGTAGCCGTTACCCCCGCTTGCCACACCTTTTGAAAAGGTTCCACTAAACCACTAAAATCGGGACAACCCGGTTCTACCTCATGTCCCATATCTTCCAATCGCCGCACCGTTTCATGCACCGCCTGCTGACAAACCTCTGCGGCATCCCCTAGAGGGGGTATCGCTGTAGAAAAGGCAATTCTCAACTGACCTAGGGGTTGACGAGTGGCTTCCAGAAACGATACCTCCGGATCAGGTAACCAATAGGGATCACCCGGAATATAGCCCGACATCACATCCAGCAACGCCGCCGCATCTGCAACCGTGCGGGCTAAAGCACCATTACTGGCAATTCCACTTTGGCGATCGCCTACAGGGGCAAAGGATACTCGACCCCGTGAGGGTTTAATCCCCACCACGCCGCAGCAGGAGGCAGGTCCGCGAACTGAACCGCCCCCATCAGAACCCTGAGCGATCGCGCATAATCCGGCGGCGACAGCAGCGGCTGCACCCCCACTTGATCCGCCTGGAGTGTACTCTAAATTCCAGGGATTACGGGCTGGGGGAAATCCTGGGGGTTCGGTATAGGGAAGAGAACCGACTTCTGAGGTGGCGGTTTTGCCTAAAATAATGAATCCGGCTTGTTTAATCCGGGTGACGACTCCATCATCATAAGGTGCTATTTTATCTTTGAGAATTGGTGTGCCGTAGCTACAGGGCAACCCCTGCACAGAAGTGAGGTCTTTGATAGAAATGGGTACGCCAAAAAAGGGGGGCAGTTCAGCGTTATCTCTTATCTGTGTCAACTGTTCAGTTTTGGCTTTGGCATCTGCTAGCGCCATCTCAGTGGCGACACTAAAATAACTGCCCAGTTGAGGATTAAACTTTTGAATGCGTGCTAAATAAAGTTCGACTAATTCTAAGGGGGATAGTTGACCTTGGCGAATTAATTGCGCTTGTTCTAAGGCGGATGTGAATGCTAAATCTTTGTTTGTCATTTTTCAGGGAACTCTTAACAGGGAACAGGGAACAGGGGATAGAGAATTCTCATTCATAATTGATAATTCATACGTCCTTTGTCATTCGTCATTTGTCAAATAATTCAAAACTTAGTCGGGGCGGGTTGAGTTGCATCTGGGTAAGGTCAGAAACGATAGTAGTGAAAAGATCCCCTACACAACATTCACAATTACAATAATAGGCAATTGAGCCAATGACGCAGGGGTTTGGGTTGGTTGGGTTCTTGATAGTTATTGGGTAAGAGTTTGATCAGCGCTTCTTGTAAAGTCTCCATCGCCTTCTGGACTTCTCCAGGTTTTGGTCGGTGGGATTGGGGAAAGTGCAAAGGTTCGCCAAATCGAAGAGTTAATGGCTTGCGAAAATAAAGGTCATGGGTGCCAATCAACGCTACGGGTACAATGGGTACGCCAGCCCGTAAAGCGTACATCATACCGCCTCGCGCTAAGGGTAATTGCAATTCACCTTCAACCTCACCCAGTCTCCCCTCTGGAAAGATTAAAATGCCATCCCCACGGGCAAAAATTGCCTGAACCGCCCGTTCTACCTGTCGCATTGTACCCAGTCCGGAGTTACTTGGCACATCCTCTTCAATCGCGGTGGCTAAGTCGGCTAAATCTTCACGCCCTGATTGGGCGGCTTCGATGACTGCTTTTTCTTCTTTCCAGCGCCGTTCTAGGGGAATTACACCCCCAGCCCAACCCAAAATCCGGCGTTTCCACCAATTGTTATAGAGAGTACGAGCATCAGCCGGAGTATAGTAGTAGGGACGTCCTGGAACTTCGGCAAGAATCAGTAATGGATCAATGTGATTGAGATGGTTCGCGGCGAGTAGTGCGGGTTGAGTGGGGATATGTTCCGGATTTTCTATTCCCACGGGGAACAGAAGATGAATGAACGATCGCAGGATGAAACGCCTTACCCTTGGGCTGACTCGCTGATCACAATCCCCTTTTGCGATCGCCTCAAGATTATTCCTCGCATTTTCGACAGCATAACGCACTCTGCGATCGCGGGCAGCACTCAATCCTTCCTTCACCCGTTGAATCATTGCAGGTGTCAGGGGTGGCGGTTGGGTTTGTTGGGTTTGCTGATTCTCTACAGGGGGACTCATAAGCAATTCGGGAAACAGGGGAAACCAAGGTAGCCAAGAGAGACTTCATCATTCATCTTTGATAACGTCTTTCCGGGATAGGAGATGCAATAGCCCAGTTTTTCCTTTGTCACCCTCTTCACTCCGTTGCTTCAGTTACACAATCCTGAACGGCTTGGATTCGCAGCGGTTCAAGTCACAACAGTAGCATAGACAGTTAAAAAACTGGCATACTATTACATACCCGTTTTTTAGCTCGTTATAGGAGGTTCAGCTCCTACACCATCCTCAATCAGCCCATCTAATGTAGTGGCGTGACACATCTAATTGGATGGATTAGAACTGTAGAGTAGCACCGACGTGCGCCCGATGTAACCGTAAAATCGATTCCACCATTTTAGCTGTGTCCATCCAGTCGGATGGGTTAGACAACAGCTACAAAAGAAGCCAAACATTGAGCAATGGTACATTAGACCAAAAAAATTAACGTTTTTTCCCATGAAATCTATGAGCAAATACAGTCGATTTCTTGTTTCTCTTTTCGCCTTAATCATCGGGTTTTGGTGTCTTAACCTTCCCAACCCTTCCAGCCTAGCTACGGCTGCGCCCCTACCCCAATTCCTTACCACTACTCAAGTAAGCCTAGCATCAGTCGATTCATCCCTGTTGGAAACATTACTCAAACGCTCTTATGTGAGAGCCATTGAAGATGCCCAAGTCGCGGATGAGTCAGAAATCTACACAACTCTCCAAGCTATTTCCGCCAACAATCCCAATTTAAAATGGAGAGATTACCAGGGGCAAAAACAAGTATTAATGGTTACCTGGACATCCTGGAATGGCTATGATACTCAAATTGGCTTACCGATGGAATTAAGCCGAGAAACTTGGGTAACGTCGGTTCCTGAACTGCAAACCTTTGCCCGAACCTTAAACCTTGACTCAGAAAGCCTCGCCTTACGCCTAGAACAATACCTCGGTTTACCACCTCACAATGGCAAAACCAAATTTGTGGAAATGTGGGTGAATGTCTCTGATCTATTTCGTCCTTGTCCCGATGCAGAAACCAACGATACTCGCTGTGAGGTGAAATTCCCTGAGACTGTTGATCTGCAACATCAGGATTGGATCAATAATTTACAGTTAGCCTCTTATGAGACTAATGGTTATCCTTGGACACGATTAGGTTATAGCTATGACTGGGGAAGTCTTGAGGGTGAAATTGGTGCCAGTGAATTTGTCGTCAGAAAAGGCGCAAACATTACTATTGAATCTGTGAAAAACACTGTAGACTACTGCAAAGCTTAGGGATACCTGGAAGTAACCTAAATTACCAGGGGAGCTTCTCAGTTGCCAAAAGAAGCTCCCCAAGCTTTTATTTGCATTAATTCTCTGGAGAATCCTCATCTGTAGGAGGTTTAATGTCAACATCAGGCGCTGTAATCGTCTTTTCTTCTTGGGTAACTTCAACTTCAGGAACAGTAATGGTTTTTTCCTGAGTTCCTACATCAACTTCCGGACCCTCAACTTCATATTCGGGCACCTTCCCCGGATCTACGTTAACATCAACCTCCGGGGCTTCCCCTGCTTGCTCTTTTTCCACGCGACAACCTGTTGAAACAACAAGCAGTAAAGCCAGAGGAAGTAATAGAAGGGGTCGTTTTAGAAAAAACATAATTTTTGAATAGAATGCGTTATCTCATGGCTAGGGTATTTACCTAACGTAATAACGCTTAGAACAGAGACTCCATAATTATATCCCATAGGGTCAACTTAAGCTTATATCTTTAGGATGAAATAATTTGAAGGAACCCCTTTTTTGCCCTGGCGACTATAAGTCGCAGCTACACAAACAAAGTCCGCCTGCGCGGACTAGCTTATAAAGGGGGTGGCTAACCCGGATTTGGTATGACACCATAGCTGCTAATATTATTAATTTTGTCATCTCGGCTCATTTCTTCGAGTTCTTCAACGATGGCTAATGCTCCTTTAGTATCACCTTTTAAGAGTAGTCTTTTAAGTTCAAGTAATTCTTCCATAATAAAGTTTAGCTAGCTTAGGGACTATTATTTATTTGTTTCAAGTTTATCAAGACATTTGGCTGCGGCAATGCTCTAAACTTCTACGGACTTTAACCGTTTCTGGATGTTCGGTTCTTAGACGTTTTTCAAGAATATTCAAGGCTTGTAAATATAACTGCTCAGATTCTGTCTGGGAATAATATCCCAAAATGTGTAAATGAGCTAAACTATTGAGAAGTATTCCAAAATTTTGATGATCTTCTCCCAGAGTTTTTTGCACCAGTTCTAAAGCATCTTTATAAGTTCTCTCTGCTGCTGGCAAATTACCACACTTTAGGTAAAAATATGCAAAACTATCCAGTATACACATAGTTAAAGCAAAATTTATATCGGGAGGTAGGCTTTGACTAATTTGTAGAGCTTCCTCTAACTTCAGTTGAGCCTGATCCTGATCCCAATTATCTTGTTCACAGTAAACTTTTCCCTGCGTATTTAAGTTTGTAGCCTTACGTTCAAGAAGTTTATTGTAAGAAGTTGGATCAACTATTGAAGGTACAGTTGAACAGGATTGTAAAAGTTTATTTAAATTTACTATAACCTGATTTAACTCTTCTAATGCTTGCTCTGAAACAGATAAAGCTTGAGAGTATCTCTTTTGTTCACAGTAAATTCTCCCCAGAGTAGTGCGAATAGCTGTAGTGGGAATAGCTGCACGATAATCAATTGAAATATTATCCTTTCTTAGTCTTTCTGTCTTTTCTAAAGCTTTCATACATAAATTTTCTGCTTGAGTATAATTACTTTCATGAATATAGACAATAGCTTGATTGTTCAGCATGGTTATAGCTGGAACATTACGAGTTTCAGCGATAGAAAAGAATTCATCAAACCAATGTTTTGCCTGATCATAAAATCCTTGACTTTGGTAGAAGCTAACCAAACATAGAAAAGGTTGTGGCAAATCCTGATCGATTATAAACTCTTTTATAACTGTAGCTACTTCTTCCATGTGGGGAATAACGATAGAAAATTCTTTAATCAACTCCAAAGTAGAGTTTTGTGGTATTTCTGTTGCTACTTTTGCCATTGCTCTACACATTCCTTGTTTTATCTCATCCGCCGACTCGATTCCTTCCAGCTTATCCTTGAAATAATCCCGAATTAACGGATGTAAACTGTAGGTTGTATGTTCTCTATTAAGCAAACTTAGCTTGATTAAATTCCTTCTCGGTTTTTCCAAGTCTTCCAAATCAAACTCATTACCTTGCCAAAACTTGTAAACTCCTTCAACCAATTCCCACGGAATCGGCGCTAAAGCAAACAACGAAAGCAGACATCCCAACTGTTGAGAATTTTTATCCAAGCGTTCCCAACTTAATTCAAAAGCAGCAGCGACACCGAGTTTTGCTGTCATCATCGGATCAGCTTCCATTAAAACGGGATCTCGATGTCCTTTCCGTTGCAACCGTTCCATCATTTGGGCAATCGAGATCGGCTCATCTGCCAAATATCGCCCCACTAACTCTAACCCCAAAGGCAAATAACCCAGATCTTTACATAGTTCAGCCGCAGCGTCTAATTCTTGTTCAACTCGTTCATTCCCTAATAAAAATTTCAATAAGTCCAACGCCTGATCAGGTTTAAGGACTTCTAAGTCTAGGCGTACAATTGGCTTGCCCAATTGTTCTCGCGTAGTAATCAGTACTTTAAATCGATGTGATTCGGGTAAAGGATGTACCTGTTGCTTATAGTTAGTAACATTATCTACTATCAGTAAAACTTCACCTTCAGCCCAATGTTGCCAACAATAGCGCACTCGTTCCAGTGGAGACAAGTTATCTAAGTTGATATTGGGGAAAAAATGCGGATGGGCAAATTCCACTAACTTTGAGGCAAAATCATTCGCTGGTAACCAACAAACTCCTCCCTGATAAGTGCTTAAATGTTCCCGTGCATATTGAATCGCCAGTTCAGTTTTACCCACTCCTCCCATCCCAACAACCGCCGCCGTGATAGCAACTTGAGAATTTTGTTGCAACAAATGGTGTAGGTGAATCAGTTCGCGATCGCGCCCTTTAAACTGTTGACGCTGAATCCCTTTGCGACTCAGGTTTTCGTAGGCTGTGGGTTGGATAGGGATAGATGTAGCCGATAAAGTATTGATTTGAGACTTAGCTTTTCTTGCATACGCTTGCGATTTTTGTGGTCTCTTTTTGTCCCACTCAATCTCAAACTGCCTCAAGTTTTCTTCTTGATCCTTCTCCCACAAGTTCAGTGTGAAGTGCCAATCCTCTGAACCTTGAGTCGTTGTGCGGTGATCATCCAAAATTCCCAAGAAAACATTCAAAGACTTAATAGCCTCCCTGACTTGGGCTGCGGTTAACTTGCCCGTATACTTATCTTTAGCCGTCAATTCTTCTAGATATCTGCGCTTTGCCCTGACAACTAGCTGCTTCTCATTTTGCCACTTGTACTGAATGTCAATAGCCTTTCCATTGTCATATTTATCATTAGCGTAAGCTAGCAAATCCTCAAATAGCCGCTTTACTCGTTGCTTAACATCATCACCGCAGGTAAGCCGTGCCATCGATTACATGTATCCGTGGGAACTTTATATACATTCTGCTACAGGAATGAGTTGAGCGGCAAGTTTGCCGAAAAGTTTGGGGCGATTCCTAAACTTTGATCTACCCCAAACTGCTTAGATGCTTAGGATAAAGGCATTTTAGCGATTGTTTGGGTACTGTTGCTTTAGTCTACTGCACCAAATTTAGCCTTGCATCATCCTCAACGTAAGGCTAAATCATGAATACCAAAACTTCACAACGAATAAAAAAACAGATTATTCTTACTGGTGAATTTGCTCTCCCTATCTTGGCGGAACTCCTGTATCCCGGATTAGGATTTGCGATCAATGCTATCCTTTTTGCCTGGTACTTTTTGAAAAAAGATAACCCAAAGAATAGCAAATAGACACAAGTTCCCTAAAATACAGGATGTGGGCGATTCATGAATTGCCCCTACTGGCGTGACCCAGCTAAAATTGTGGAATAGGTTGTAGGTTGGGTTGAGGAACGAAACCCAACAAAAGATCTGACTTTTCACGGTATCTGGTGCAATGTGAGTGTGAATTGTGTAGGGGCGGGTTTCACGGCTATCTTTTCGGTTGCACAAGAGATGTAACTAAACCCGCCCCGACTCAGGTTTTTAGACTTCCCGTGAAAAGTCAGAACAAAAGATAGGGCTCGCATCCCTTACTACGAACCCAAGTTAATCTATCAAATTAGGTGTGCCACGCCCCTACTGAACCTTACACAAATCGATGCATAAACTCATAAGTCAAATCGACTCGTCCTTTACGTAACATCGCGGGGTCGAATCGTTCTGTGGTATTACAAGTCATTAATACCACTAATTTTTGCTGCGCTTTAATCCCGGTTTCATCAATCACACTTTGATATAACGTTCCATCCAGCAAACTGAGAATATGCTCCGTTTTATTATTCCATTGCGCCACTTCACTGGCTCTATTTTTGGCTAAGTTATCCGCTTCATTAATAATTAGGGCAACTCGTTCTAAATAACTCGGCGGCACAAAATTTTCTACGGCATCGTGATCGAGAATGAAAATAGTATACCCCAACGGAACCAGAATTTCCTTTGCCACTGCTTGTGTCCATACCGTTTTCCCGGTTCCCGGTTCACCATGCACCACAATCGCTAATTGATTTTGGTCTAGAATTGCCTGCTGAACTGTATCCGTAAAGCGTTGAATATCACTGGGAAAATCTCTAATCTGAAACTGACTGTAAACCTGTCCCACTCGACTTTGATAGCCACTCAGCATCACCGCTACATTATACGTAGCTTTATTCACCAAAGGTCGAATATCATCAGCCATTAAACAGTAGCAGCGCCGTCCTTGACCCTGGTTATTAATTTGTAACCAAATTTCTGGATTAGACCAGTAGCCATAGACTGTGCCGAAAACCTCTAAGCGTTCCCAGTTGACAAACTTTTCTATGGGATAATAAAAGCGGCGATCCATGTAATCTTGAGTAATTAAATCGGGATTGCCCAGAATATTCAAAACTTTAAATAAGGTGACTTCTTGCAGTCGATTCAGGACATACTCAATGGGAATACTCTCGCGGGTGACTGTTTGGGTGACGGGCGTATTGACGAATATCGCTTCTCTCTGAGAATGATTGGGGGCTGGCGGGTCAGGGGTAATGTACTCCCAAAACTCATCCCACTCATAACGCATATTTTCGGAAAATAAGCTCAAAACATTGGCAAAAATATTATAGTGATTTCGCCCTAATGTATCAGCAATATCACTGGTAAAATCCAGGGTTTTTTGCAATAACTCTGAGGTGTCATTTTGAAGTAAATGTAAAATAAAATCCAAATCAAACTGCCGAGATAAAGGACGCCAACCCGCTCCCAATAAACCCTTAGCTTGCCGATCGTTCTGATGAGAATTTTCTTTAGACCAAACCTGTTCTGAATTCATCACTATTTTTTCCTGCTGAGTTTGAGACTCCTGGCGGATTAGAATTGCTGTAGATATTCAGGGGGAACAAAATCTACCAACCACACCCCATTGTCGGAACAGTAGAATGTATGACCCTTCTCGGACATCGCTTTAGCATCGATAACCAAGACTACCGGACGACCATGACGCTGTCCTACTTTTTTTGCGGTTGCGATATCCTGGGATAAGTGGACGTGATGCCGGGACATTTTACATAAGCCTTGACGCTGAATCGATTCAACACTTGGGTGACCTGTCCCGTGATAAAGTACTTCTGGTGGAATGGTTGGTTCTAACTGTAAATCAACTGAGATACTATGCCCTTGATTGGCGCGAATCCGTGTTTGTGTCCCATCAAAGGAAAAGCGTTGTTTATCATTTTGGGCAACGACTTCTTTAAGTTCATTGAGAGTAAGAGGAAAGGAATACTGTTTACAGGCGGATAGCAGTTGATCAACTTTGACCCAACCCCCTGGTTCTAAGGTTAACCCAATCCGTTCGGGTTGATGCCGCAGATGTTTGCTGAGATATTTGCTAATTTTAACCAGGCGGGTAGAGTTCATGGTTGATTGATTCAATAGCTTTTAATTATGGTTTAGCTAACCATAAATAATGGTTGGGTAACCTTGTCTTAAGTCTGAGTCGGATCAATGGGTTTATACTCAGGGGTGAGGATTATGTGAACTTGTATTATATAATACTACAATTGATAAAAATTGTCTACCTGTAAACTATTCTGTCGCGATTGAATCAGTTCTCGCGCCGAGAACCCTACTGGTAACTCGTTGGGCATTGTTTGGGGTTGCATGGCTTTGCCAACAGGATCATACTTTTGAGGATTCCTTGGTGAGAGAGAATTGGGGACGAGGAATGCCTGTTTCTATAGCTGAGGGAGTGTAATTAACGCCACCTGCTAAGGGATGAGTTGCTAGGGATGTAAGATTCATCCTTCGGATATAGATACTCCGCGATCGCACGATAGTCACGATAGCCACGGTAGTGTAGTGTAAAGATGTTTTTTTCCGGGTGAGTTGATACAATTAACCAGGCGTAGGATGATTCTATGGCAAATCCATCAACCTCTAGCTATGGTGTAGTCTTGGTAACGGCAACGTCAAAAGAAGAAGCAGACGCGATCGCTTCATCCTTGGTGGAAGCGCGAATGGCAGCTTGTGTCAGTATTACGCCCGTGCGATCGATTTATACCTGGGATGGAAAGGTGAATCGCGATCAAGAGTGGCAATTGGTGATTAAAACAGATTTATCTCAATTTGACCAGTTAGCTGCCAAAATTCAGGAGTTGCATAGTTACGAGGTTCCCGAAATTATTGCCCTGCCGATTATTGCTGGATCTGAGGCTTATTTACAGTGGATTTCAGAAAATGTATCTGTTCGATGAGAGATACAAGCCTTTTGATTGTTGAAGGTTGTAGGGGCGGGTTTTACAACTATCGTTTCTTTTAGACCCAGATTTGACTAAACCCGCCCCTACCACTGGGCTAGTTTAGGGACTTTCGTTTTGCCATTGATGATAACGTTGAATCAAAACCCGCCCTGACCTAATTTTAAATGTATGTATAGGGATGAGGGATAAGTAATTTCTTGATGCCCTTTGTCCTCAGATGTGGGATAATCAGACTTTTGAGGAAGTCGCCAATTTTTTCAAGTTGTACACCGTCACATTTCACTCTGTTTAATGTCTACTTATGACCTCTCACAGCGTATCCAATCCTTCTGGAAATTTCTGGTCAAATTATTAACCCGCCATTGGCGTTCTCTGGTTTTATTATTTCTGGCTGTCTATGTCCCCGTGCAAATCTTCGGAGAATTAGCTGAGGAGATTTGGGAAAAGGAAGGGGGTTTTCCCTGGGATGTGCCAATTTTATTAGCGATTCGTAGTACAACCTCACCCCAACTCGATGGGTTTGTGATAACCCTGACGAACTTGGGTGCCTATTGGGGGGTATTGCCCTTATCTGTGGCGATAGTACTCCTATTGGCATTCCGACGCCAGTGGCGATTCCTCACCTATGCGCTGATAACTTTATTAGGCAGTGTTATTATTAATCGTGCTGCTAAGTTAACTTTCCAGCGAGTACGCCCGAGTTTGTGGGAATCCCCTGCGCCAGAGCCTGATTATGCGTTTCCCAGTGGACACGCGATGGGAAGCATGACGTTTGCGATTGTATTAATTATTTTGACCTGGAATACCCGTTGGCGTTGGCTGACGGTTATTGGGGGTCTCATGTTTGCGATCGCGATCGGTTGGACTCGGATGTATTTAGGGGTTCACTACCCCAGTGATATTATTGCAGGTTGGATGGCATCCATTGCTTGGGCGGTTGGCGTCTGTTTGGTGATTAGACCCCACAGGAGTCAGCGACGACTTGAACAAGAAGAGACAATACCAAACGTATAGCAACCGCCACAACAGTTGGGACACCAACGGTGTATCGAAACAATAGATTGACACTCCCATCGCTTTCAGCGATGGATTCTTCTTTAAGCCAAACACCGAACCGTAGGGGCGCACCGACGTGCGCCCTTTTACCACACCAATGTGCGCCCGATTTAACTAAAGTTACCTCAAATTTAGTAACCTTTGAGAATATCACGTATTAGACGGTAAAGTACGAATCCTACTATATAAATATCCTAATGCAATTGATTTTAATATAATAAAAAGATATGTTTTTTTCACTGGACGTTGTGAAATTGCAATGCTACAGTTAAGTAAAAGTTAAGATTTAGTAAAAAATTAAATTGATACCAGCTTTTTGAACAAAATTACTGATGAAACGTGAAATATGTTCAATGAGTAATTGAATCAGGACTCCCATCTATTAACGGTAAAGCATCAGATTTTTGCAGTGTTTCCTTTACTCGTGCATAACGGAAAAAATTACTGATCACCTCCGTGTCCCCAGAAAAGTAGAAGATCAGAACTGATTTTCCATTGTCAGGTATTTTTTCCTGCTTGCCCTGTAATATTTAATTAGATTTAAACTATATTTAAACAGCGGTCAAATAACAGTAACACTCTTTAAATTATCCTATGTATGAATGAAACAGATTTTCAGATTAGCTCTCGTTTTACTAAGCTTACAATTGTTAACATTATCTCCAATATTATTGTTCCGTTAGTCGGGTTAGTCGATCTAGCCTTCTTAGGACATTTAAGCGATATTCGCTATCTAGCGGGAGTCGCTATTGCGGTCATTCTCTTCGATTACCTTTACCGCACTTGTAAGTTTTTACGCATGGCAACGACTGGTTCAACGGCTCAGGCTGTGGGACGTTCAGACCACGATGCTGTGTTATTGATCTTGTTGCGAAACGGTTTAGTCGCACTCGTGGTTGCGGCAATTATTCTACTCTTACAGTACCCCATTAGAGAACTCGGTTTTACCCTACTCAGTGCGGCACCAGAAGTAAAAGCCGCTGCGAGAGACTACTACAATACCCGGATTTGGGCAGCACCCGCCGCGTTATCTAATCTCGTGCTAATAGGTTGGCTTTTAGGGCAATCTCAGAGTAATAAAGTGCTAGCTCTATCCATCATTAGCAATGGCACCAATATTGTTTTAGATTACTTATTTATTGTCCAGTGGGGATGGAATAGTGCGGGAGCGGGTGCAGCAACGGCAATTAGTCAGTATGTGATGTTCGTTTTAGCGCTAATACTGATAGCTGGAGATGGTTATTTGCAAAAACTACCAGCCGTAGCCAGACAAATTATTGACCCTGTAGCGCTAAAATCCACATTTCAGATGAATTTCGATGTATTGATCCGCTCGCTGGGAACAATTACAACGTTTGCGATCTTTGCAAGCTTGAGTGGTTTTCTGGGAACCGTCGTTTTAGCGGGCAACAGTTTAATGGTGGAAGTGGTCAATCTCGCCGTATTTTTAATTGAGGGTTCAGCATTTGCGACGGAAACCTTAGCTGGAAATTTTCACGGTGAGGGGTGCCACGAGAAGTTGCTTCCCCTACTGCGCTTGTCTGGGGGAACGAGCTTGAGTTTAGGATTAGCTCTGGCATTGGTTTTTATTTCCTTTCCCGAAAAAATGTTTGGCTTATTAACCAATCATTTAGAGGTAATTGACCAAATTAATGACTATGTTTTATGGCTATTTCCTGTGTTAGTTATGGTAGGATTTGTGTATATGCTAGAAGGATATTTTTTGGGGTTAACTCAAATGTTTGTCCTCCGAAATGGTATCCTAGCCGCGTTTTTTATCGGATTTGTTCCTTTAGTGATTGCGGCATGGCAGTTCCAGAATGTTCATCTATTGTGGTTGGGGTTATTAGTGTTTATGCTGATCCGAGCGATTACATTGGCTCTCTACGTACCGTCAACTCTAAAACCGGATGATGGTTTGGAGTTCAATCTAGGTACAAGAGTAGGCTCACTGAAAAATAATTAAGGGAATAAAACAAGATGAATCAAACTAAAACCGCCGCCAAAAAATCACCGATGATGGCTTTTGTTGAACTGGTGAGTGGATTTTGGATTTCCCAGGCGATGAATGTAGCGGCTAAATTAGGTATCGCTGATTTATTGACAGAAGAAGCGAAGAGTGTTGACGAGCTGGCACAAGCTACCAACACTCATGCGCCATCGCTTTAATGGTTGGAAACTTTTTCTGTGGGGACTCCCAGCAGCCTCATGGAATTAGCACCCGTGTAATTGTCATCTAAAAAATTTACCACTATTCACGTTTAGAAGAGATTTAAATGACGAAAGAAATTAACTATCACATGTCCCCCGAAGAATTTCGTCGTCGGGGATATCAAACAATTGATTGGATCGCTAACTACATGCAGAAGGTAGAGGATTTACCCGTTCTGTCTCAAGTTAAACCTGGAGAGATTAGAGCCAATTTGCCCGATGCTGCCCCCCAAACCGGTGAATCCTATGATGCGATTTTAAATGATATTGATCGGATCATTGTGCCGGGACTAACCCACTGGCAATCGCCTAACTTTTTTGCCTTCTTTCCAGCGGGTGCGTCTGCTCCCTCAATATTAGGAGAATTAATGAGTGCGGGTATGGGGGTGTTAGGATTTTTGTGGGCAACCTCTCCCGCTTGTACAGAGCTAGAAACCCATGTACTCGACTGGCTGGTTGATATGTTGGGATTACCCTCCCACTTTAAATCCTCAGAAACTGGGGGAGGAGTATTACAAGATTCAGCCTGTAGCGCGGCTGTGGTTTCTCTGATCGCCGCTAGAGAACAAGCTCAAGCTGATATTAATCGGTTGGTAGCGTACACGTCAAAAGAGGCGCACTGCTCCATTGAAAGAGCCGCAAAAATTGTTGGGTTGCGTCCGGAAAACGTGCGTTTAATTGAGGTGGATGAGCATTATGCGATGTGTCCAGAAGAACTCCAACAGCGTATTGAAGCAGATATCCAAGCTGGTTTGATTCCCTGTTACTTAGCCGCAACCGTGGGAACCACCTCCTCCAACGGAATTGACCCGATCGCCAAGTTGGGAGCGATCGCGCAAGAATATCACCTCTGGTTCCATGTGGATGCAGCCATGAGTGGTACCGCTGCTTTATGTCCAGAGTTCCGCTGGATTCACCAGGGATTAGAACAAGCTGATAGCTATTGCTTCAATCCCCATAAATGGATGATGACAAACTTTGACTGTAATTGCTTCTATGTCAAACATCGGGAAAAATTAGTTCAAGCCCTCTCGATCATGCCAGACTACCTGAAAAATGAAGCCACGGAATCTGGACAGGTGATTGACTATCGAGACTGGCAGATTCCCCTCGCTCGCCGCTTCAAAAGCCTCAAGTTGTGGTTTGTGATTCGCCATTATGGGATTGAAGGTTTACAACATTATATTCGCAAACATGTTGCCTTAGCCCAAGAGTTTGCCCAATGGGTCAACTCTGATCCACGCTTTGAGTTAGTTGTCGATCCTCCCCTGAATTTAGTTTGCTTTCGACTCAAGGGTGGCGACTCCGTGAATCAGGCACTGCTCCAACATCTGAATGCGTCTGGAAAACTCTACTTAAGCCCAACCCGACTCAATCATAAACTCACCTTACGTCTGTCAATTGGTCAAGCCCAAACCGATCGAAATCATGTTAAGCAGGCTTGGCAATTAATCTGCAATTATGCTGATGTATTAATCCAACAACCTAGCACAAAGTTTGTTGAAGTAAAACTGGCTAACCATTTCCGATAAAAACATCAACGTTACGATCAAATATCTTGACACTTTAGCTGCAATTTGAAAACAGAATCAACAACCATCATTACAAATACACACCATGATTCAATTAAAACCGCTCACAGTTGGACCCATTCTCGGACATGTGACTGACCAAAGCGCCCGTATATTTGGACGGGCTGAATATCTGCCATCACCTCATGCGTTACCCCCAGGGTGGGGTGTGCAAACCCATCAACTGTTTCAACCCTGTTTTGGTGTAGCTCGTATCCGTGCCGTGGGAGAGTCAGAGTTTCAGCCATCCCAATTCTTTAAAATGAATCCAAATTTTGATATGTCTGGGGTCATCACGTTTACCGGACTCAAACCTGAAACCGACTATGAGTATCAAATGGGTTGGTTTGTCTGTGAAGATGAACCCGATTCCAAACTAAAAATAGACTGGTCAAAAGCCAATCAACAACGCTTTAAATCCGGCAGTAATGATTCCCAGCGTCCTCGTTCCTTTGTCTATGGAGCCTGCCGTTATATGCAGCGACTAGCGCCCGGAGTGTGGCGATATGTCGAAGATGGAGAGCAAACCTTTGCGGCAATTAATCAACAAATTGAGCAAGGGATTGCCACGGATGCGTTTCTTTTACTGGGTGACCAAATTTATGCCGACGATAACTTCGACGAAGTTGCTGACACTGACTTAACCGTTGAGCGATATTTTGACCGCTATCGAACCACCTTTTCGCAACCCAACGTGCGGCAACTGATGGCACAAGTCCCCACCTACATGACCCTGGATGACCATGATATCCTGGACAATTGGCCCGGTAATGCTGGGGACAAAGAATGGCAACTTGTGTATCCCGCCGCGCTTCAAGCCTATGAAACCTACCAAATGAGTCATGGTCCTTTATTCCCTGCACTCGAGGAGGATGAACGAGAACGGTATAGTGGCTACTGGGGGAATTGCCGCCTGTGGTACACCTTTGAAGATGGCTGCTGTGACTTTTTCGCCCTAGACTGTCGCACAGAACGGCAGTTAGGTGATACGACAGAAACCCGTGCCATGCTAGGCGAGACACAAATGGAGGCTTTAAAAGCCTGGTTATGTGATGGTTCAAGTCGGGTTAAATGTGTGATGACGTCCGTTCCCTTTTTTCCGGATAAGTTGTCTGGAGAGGGACTCGATTCAGACAAATGGGGCGGGTTTCTAAAGCAACGTACAGAACTGCTCGATTTAATTTTCGACCATGATATCAAACGGGTCGTCTTTTTAGCCGGAGATGTCGCTTGTGGCATGAGTGCGGAATTACGGTGTCAGGAGAAGCCGGATTTTAAAATAATTTCGGTTATCTCTTCAGGTCTGTCTTGGCCCCTGATTCACAGGAAAGCGAAGCACTTCCAGATGGAGGGTAAATTGGTCACGCTTTCAACTCACCGTTACGAGTTAGCTGAAGCCGGTCCAGTGGTTTCCGTTGATCTGTTCACACGAGTCACCATTGATTTAGATGGATTGACGGTGGAGATATTTTCTAGCCAAGGAAAATTGATGAATAAAAAAGTACATAAGTTTTAAGGAGAATATCACTGATTTAATCTAGGTTTGTAGTTGCGCTTTAGCGCCTTAACGCCCAATCGTTGACTACAAAAATTTAGGTCAGTGATAGTTTTGGCAAGTGGAATGTCGCTAATTTTCTAAAGATAGTCCACTTTAAGTTGTTTAGCTAATGTTTGGCTTTCGATCAAATTTGGCGGTTCAAGTCCCACACGACTACATTTGATCGAAGCTGTAGCTGTCGCAAACCGTGCCATCGTCTCCAAACTCCACCCCTTAAGATAGCCGTAGATAAAACCGGCTGAGAACGTAGCACCTGCACCAAATGAATCAATTGCCTGAATTGAGGGAGCATGAACCCGAATCGCCTTCTGCTCCTGTGCGACCAAGCATCCTTCTCCGGCTAGAGTGATCAGTGCTGTTTTTATGCCCGCATCCAACAAGGTTTGGGCTACCGCTAAAGGCGATTGATCACCCCGTTGGGCAGAATCTGTAATGGCTTGACACATTGTCGCGCGTCCCGCATAACGGGCTAAAATATCGGGATCTTCGTGCAAATGTTCCAGGTTTAAAAAGACAGGAATATTGAGTTTAATCGCTTCATCCATAGGACGGAGAATGTGATCTTCGTCATACCAATCGACATACAGGAGACGGCTTCCGTTTAACAGAGACAAATCAGCCGTATCTAACGTCGCCAATAATTTTTTATCCGGTTGCCAAAAGTAAGTGCGACCCCCCATAGCATCTGAAATCAACACCACGGGTACTGTTGAAAGTTGCGAATCTAGGCGCACTTCACCTAAGACACCTGCCGATTTAAGGTGTTCTGCCAGCCATCGTCCTCGATAGTCTTCCGCCAAGGCTGAACCAATCAAACCACTATGAATATCCCACCCGTGCAATATTGTGGCAATCATGGCGGCATCTTGTCCCAAACTATCTCGTTGTTCCTGATATATGCAGCCAAAATTCCGTTGGGGCCATTCATCGATTACGAATAACTCCATTACCATCAGCGAACCAAAACAAACAATTTCTGCTGTGGTTGGACGTTTGACATCACGTTGGGTATATTTTTCTGTCGTCACTTTTGTATTTTCTAATTTAACTCGATACAATTAGATAGTAGGGGTGTCCTGCTAATAGCTCAGGGATAATTAATTCGTTAGGACTATAATATCATTTATGAGTGTCAACTGAAAGCTGAAGTTCCTCTGATTAACATCTGTACCACCCCGACGCCGATTTCGCGATCGCGCTACCCCACCTACTTCAGATATGCGCCCGGTGATGAAACTTAAGTCTCAGGGATTGAGGGGGCAAAATAGTCGCTTATGGCACTAAAGTGCCTACTACGAACCTAAATGAAGTCTGGGACATTCTATTCAAATACGTCATCGTCTATAAAAATATTTTTCGCCTGAATTCCTTCGTCAAAGGGTGAATTGTAGGGGCGGGTTTAGCCATTAATGTCAATTATTCACCAATAACTGAACAACAAAACCCGCCCTTGTCCAACGATAAACCCTAAAAAACCAGCCTTTGTTAATCATTCATAATCAAAAAATTTTAGTTGCGAATATTACCATTGAATTTGTTTTTTGAATTGAATTTAAACGCCAGTCGTAAGGGATGCGATTCTTCAATTTGGTTGGGTTTCCTATCGTCAACCCAACCTACAACCTGTTCCACGTAGGGGCGCACCGACGTGCGCCCGGTTTAACCGTCAAATCTATTCCACAACACAATTTTCGCCGTGCCGCGCCAGTGGAGGGCGACCCGATCCAATTAAGTTTATTGGTGTTGTTCATTAGTGCAAGTAAAGCCCCTACAATGACCAATAACCAATGACCATCAACCCGTATTCCGCATTCCTGCAGCAATACCGTTAATCGTCAACAAAGCACCCCGCAGTAACTCACCTTTACTATACCGAGATTGAACAAACCCCGATGCCATCTGAGTGCTATGCTGGCGCAACCGTTTCAGCAAAGAGACTTGCAAGAAACCCAGGGGAACAATCGTACCATTCCGCAATTGTACCGATCGCTGTAACTCTGGATCACCATCCAGTAACTGCTTGTGTCCGGTAATTAACGAGATTAACTCACGAGTCAGGTTAAATTCATCGGTAATTTGCTGGAATAACCGATCAAACCGTTCTCGATCATCGGGATGGGACAATTTCTCCACATAATGACCCGCAATTTGCAGATCCACTTTTGCCAACGTCATCTCTACCTTAGAGATAACCATCTTAAAAAAGGGCCACTTGAAGTAAAAATAACGCAACAGCTTCAAATTTTCTTCGGGTTCCTCATCCAAAAACCCTTTCAACGCCGCACCCACACCATACCAACTCGGTAATAAGAAACGACTTTGCGTCCAACTAAACACCCAAGGAATTGCCCGCAGACTGGTAAAATCTTTCTTACCACCGCGACGGGTGGGACGGGAACTGATTTGCAACTGACTAATTTCCTGAATTGGCGTCACTTCATTAAAGAAATCCAAGAAATCCGGCTGCTCATACACAAACCCCCGATAATGTTGGCGCGATCGCACCGCCAATTCTTCCATTATTTCGTTCCACGGTTCCAGGTTATCAAAGCCGCTTCCCAGCAAACTCGCTTGAATCACCGCCGTGGTTACGGTTTCTAGGTGATAAAGTGCCAACTCCGGCAAAGAATACTTAGACGCGAGCACCTCACCCTGTTCCGTAATCTTAATCCGTCCCTGGATACTCCGCCCCGGCTGCGCCAGAATCGCCTCATAGGTCGGTCCACCGCCACGCCCCACGGAACCGCCGCGTCCGTGGAAAATACGTACAGCAATCCCATAGTCTTCCGCAATTTGCTGTAGGGCTTTTTGCGCTTTGTGAATTTCCCAATTACTGCTTAAGAACCCAGAATCCTTGTTACTGTCTGAGTAGCCCAGCATTATCTCCTGCAACGGTTGAGGATAAGAGGGGAAAGTCGGGGAACCCTTTTCAGCTATCGTCTTTTCGTAATCCTTCAGCGCCTCATAACCACCTGCTAAACAGGCTCGATACAGGGGTAACTCAAACAGGGATTTCATCACCTTTGGCGCCCGTTGCAAGTCGTCTACCGTTTCAAATAAGGGGACAACTTGAATAGTACTCTTCCCAGTTGCTGGATCATAGAGTCCAGCTTCTTGAGCCAAAAGCAACACTTCCAACAAGTCACTGGCTTCGTGGCTCATGCTAATAATGTATGTTTGGCAAATTTGTTCACCAAACTCTTGTTGCAGCCGTCGCAACATGCGGAAGGTTTCAATAATCTCGCAGGCTTCGGGAGAAAAGGGGAGTTCACCAGGAATTAAGGGGCGTCGTGTGGGTAACTCGTTAGTTAACCATTCGGTGCGTTC
Organism: Coleofasciculus sp. G1-WW12-02; assembly: GCF_040219735.1. Taxonomy (NCBI): domain Bacteria; kingdom Bacillati; phylum Cyanobacteriota; class Cyanophyceae; order Coleofasciculales; family Coleofasciculaceae; genus Coleofasciculus; species Coleofasciculus sp. G1-WW12-02. The sequence continues at coordinate 29,767 of NZ_JAVJRX010000013.1, forward strand.
GGCTTCAGATAATTCGTTATAGGGCTTGGGTAGAATTTGCAGATAGTCGGTAATCTCGTGCATCGTATCACTATGACGAGAACTTTCCTGCCGAATATCTAGGTGTGCCAGATTAAACCCATAAATTTCCACCTGACAGATCAGCGTATCGAGTTCCTGACAACTTAATCCCGTCTCCGCTAAGTTACGTTGAATTAATTGCAACTCTGCCAAAAATTCCTGATCCGATTGGTAAATGCAGGGGTTAGTCGTTTCCAGAGCCATTGGCTGTAGCGGTTGGCTCTGAGAAAGGTGGAGATTACGCGCCAGGGTATTTTCCAGTCGTTGCTGAATATAGGAGAGTTTGAGACGATAGGGTTCTTGGCGGTAGCGAATTGCCAGTTCCTCATAAACCTCCGGTATTTGGGAGCGATCTTGCTCCAGAGAGTCCAATAATTCGGGTAAGACATCACTCCAGTGCAATGACAAGCTCAACAAATTGGTCAGATGTTTAACGGAGTGGATATATTTTTCCAGAACCAGATTTCGCTGATAGCAAGCCGTTTGCCAGGTCACTTCCGGTTTAACGGAGGGGTTCCCATCTCGGTCAGATCCCACCCAAGAGCCAAACTTACAGAAATTTTTCCGGGGTGGATTCAGCCAAGGAAAGGACGATTGTATACTCTGTTTTAAGCGGTGATAGAGTTGGGGAATGGCATCAAACAGGACTTCTTGAAAATAGTGGAGGGTGTAATCCACCTCATCCAAAACCGTGGGCTTAAATTGATGCAGTTCATCGGTACGCCACCACAGCCGAATCTCTTCTCTGAGTTGTTCGGTGTAGTCTTCCACTTCCCAGGATGAGTTGAGACCTAAGGCGCGGGATGCTTCCTCCGCTTGGTCAAGCTGTTGCAGGATTGTCGAAATACGCCGTTGTTTTTGCCGAATCGTGTGTCGGACAATTTCTGTCGGGTGCGCGGTAAAGACTAGGCGAATATCCAGATTGTCAATTAGCCGCTGAATATGCTGGGGGGGTACGTTGAGGTCGCGCAGATAAGGAAATAGCCAATGGAAGGTACTGTTGGTATTTGCGGATTTTCTATCGTCCTGCCAACGTTTTTCTAATAAATCCGCCATCGGTTCACTCCCGGATGGTTTAGCATCGTCACTGTTGTTGGATGCTTCGAGTGAACTGCCATTAGCTTTCATCGAGGTGCGATTGCTCCCCGCTAATGTATTGTAGGTAGCCCGCCGTAAAAGTTGTTGATCGCGTTGTTCGTAGTGTTGTTCGACACCGTTAATCAGTTGGAAATAAAGCGCAAAAGCACGAGATGCCCGAATCGCGGCGTTGAGGTCAAGCCGTTCGATCACTTCCGGAATCGATGAAAGCGAAAACCCTGTGGCTTGTCCTTCTGGCGAACTTAATTGGCGCAAAGACGCCAGCAAATCGACCAGTTCCTGACCGCATTCAGAAAGGAGAACCGACTCCCACAACTGTTCCACAACTTTGATGCGATGACGCAACAGGAGCTTGGATGTAGATGGGATGGCAAATTCCTGATCGGATGAGTGGAGGAGGGAACTCATAGGGTCTGTTTGCAGTAAGACAAGGATGATCCATTTTAGGGGGTTAATGCTAACCTGTATAGTTTTATTCTTGACAAATTTCTGGGAAGGGAATCTCGAAGGGAACAGGGAACGGGGAAAACAGGTACAGCAGGGTACAGGTGCTCATGAAGCTAAGGACAAATAATCACCCATGAGGATCACAGCCGTTAACTTGAAATTTTCCCACCTACTTAGTCGTCGTTAGAGGATGAGGGAGGCGTATCCGGGAAGGGAAGAATCGGTAAGCGCTCCCCACGAAAAACTTCTTCGCTGGCTTCTCCTACTTGTTGCAGCCATGAACCAATCCTGTTTAGGGAAATCACCCCCACAAGCATCGGGCCTGTGGCTAAACTTAAGAAGAGTTCTGCTGAATGTTTAACGGACTCCGGTAATGGGTTAACTTTTACCTGTGGATTTTGGTTCACCGATGCCATATATAAAATTCAACCTCCCACGAACAACGGTTAATCGTATACAAAAGACCTACCCCATATTTGATCATAGAGTGAAATTGGGATAGGTGCATCTCAATGCCAGCAAAATTAGGGGAAAGAAAAGCCACAGTGCAAGCGTAAACATCTTAATCGCTGACTTGATTTTACTCCCCTCCCTAACTCAAAACTTGGTTGGGGCGGGCGCGAGTCACATCTGAGTGAAAAGAAAACTATAGTAGTAAAACCCGTCCCTACACACTCAAAACTCAAAACTCCCCCCCCAACTCCCCCGTTTTTCACTCTCATGTGCAATCATGAGAGGAAAAATCAGCCGCCGTTATCAGTCCAGGTAACAAATTTGTAATGTTGGATGTCGAAGAGCGCAACTACAACAATCGTCCGTCCTCTTTGGCTCAATGGGTATACGATACCATCGGTCAACCGGGGGTGTGCCTGAGAGTCCGGTTACGAGGGAATAATTTGCATATTCTCTGTGAAAGCCGTGAAAGTATTCCGGCTCAAAGGGTAGTCAATCAATTGCTCCAAGCTCTCAAACCGGAAACCGCGACTTTTCCTGTCGATCTGGAAAGCCCTATCTACCAAATTATTATCTACGGGCGTAAAGTTTCCCAGGCACATCCAGAATGGGTCAAGGAAATTCGCCTCAACACAGATACCAATAACACAGAATCTGTCCCTGAACCATCCTGGGAAACGACACCCGCTCAATCGGCGTTTATCATCTCCCATGAAAGTCTCGCCCGTTCCGGTTCCCCAGACGCGATCGCACGGTATCTGAGTGCTAATCTGAGTCATTTGGGTGTGAGTGTCAATATCCAGATTCAGGACTTGCCAACTAAGGACAATCGAGAACAGTCTCTGGTCAAGCAAAAACCCAAAATCCCCTCCCAGTCCTCACCACCTTACCATCGGCGGCTGTGGGTTATCTGTACCTCGAACTATAGTCCCGATTCAGCGTTACTGTCTGAGCCAATTGTTCAGCTTTTACGCTCTCTAGAACTGACTGAGTTTAGAGACGCCGCCATAAGCGCTCAAGTGAGGGGAGAAGCCACTCCAGAATGGATGGTGCGGGTGGATTTGACGCCCACTGACGTGATGCTAAAGGATTGGGCGCGTTGGGGAGATGTGCAAGCGATCGCGACGCTATCGAATCAGATGCTAGCGCAAGTCGGGATGACGGTGCGGGCTGTATTGAAAGAGACAACTCTACATCTGTTTTGCTCTGCCTTGGATCTGGGCAAAACCCCCGTTCCGGATCAAGCCACTGCCATGAATGCGATCGCGCCTCTACTCAAATCATTAAAGCCCCAAGGCATTAAAGCGGCAACTATTTATGGCGTTGAATCCGATTACTTTTCCCTCGAACCCGAACCGGAAAAACCTGTCTGGGTGGATTGGGTAACTTTACCCGCGAGTGAACAACCCCAACTCGCCTCATCCAGCTATTCCTTAGGGCAACAAGGCAATCTTAATGCCCTGACCTTTTTGCTACAACGGTTGCTCAATCCCGATTTGGAGCAGCGACTAGCAACGGGTGGGATTCAGATCAAAGTGCGCCGTCAGCAAGACTTGCTGCACATTATGAGCGAAGCACCCTTATGTCCCTCTAAAGCCCAAGTGAGTCTACCCATCGTTCGGTTTGTGCGTCAGCTTGCCATCTCCACTATCGCTGGAGTACGGATTTACGGACGCTCTGCTGGCGCAACATCTCCCGCCTGGAATTATGGTGTAGATTTTGCGGAACGCCGACGGTTGGCATTAGAAACTACCCCAGAATTTGTTTCATCGGATACAGACATTAGCGAGCTAGTGGTTCCCACCGAGGAATCGGTGTCACGTCCGCATAGAACAGACAAAACGCTCAAAGAGGGTTTACCACGTCAGTCAAATACCGCCGTTGGCACAATTGGACGTTGGTTGTGTTCGAGCCAACTTTTTGTTCCCACCCCAGACAATCAACGTGTAGCAGTTGATACTCAACGCACGAGTTCTGAATCGTCACAAGCGGTTAAAGTGGCATTGGTGTGGGGGATTATGGGATTATTGCTGATGTTTCTGTTTGATCGACCCGTTGGTCGCATCCTGCAACCCCAAGGCAACTTTTCCCAGCGAGATGCTGTATCGGCAGCACAGGAGTCACCGATTCCTGTAGACTTGTCCCAACTTTCGTTACAACAGGATAACAATCAGAATAGCCAAGACTTCAACGCCTCTGGGTTTACCCGCGAAGGAGACAAAAGTATCATCATTGATGATTCCTTGCCCTCCCAGCGAAAAGATGCGACTCAAGCTGCCATGTTAGCCCTCGCCCGTTCCTCTAATCCCCCGTTTAATAACCAACTGCTCGATCAAAAGTTAGCCCTTTACCAAGAGCGCCTGCAACAAGGAAATCGCCCCGATGTGCTAATTATGGGCAGTTCTCGAGCCATGCGCGGCATTGATCCGGTGGCATTAGAAGAGGCATTAGCGGTTGAGGGGTATTCAGACATTGATGTCTTTAATTTTGGCATTAATGGTGCCACGGCTCAAATTGTGGACTTAATGACGCGCCGGATTCTCACCCCGGATCAATTACCGAAATTAATTATCGTGGCAGATGGCGCTCGCGCCTTTAACAGTGGTCGAGTTGATGCTACCTTTGAGGCGATCGCGGATTCAGAAGGCTACCGTCAGCTTAATGCTGGCACATTTCCCGGTACCTCCACTCAGACGTCCGCCCAAGCCAACCAAACCTCCCAACCGTTGGCAGCGTTGAAAAGAAGTTATCAATCCATTGACGATGGGATGAATCAACTTCTGGCAGGATTATCCTCAACTTACCCCCAACGGGATCAACTCAAATCCCTGTTAAGAGATCAGTTTGTCTCCGTGGTTAAAACATTGCCCAATACCTCCAATTCAACTGAAGCCGAGCAAGGCTTAGACAAGGATATGTCCATTGATATGGATGGCTTCCTGCCCTTATCCATTCGCTTTGACCCAGAAACGTACTACCAGAACCATCCCAGAGTGACGGGGGCGTATGATGGCGATTATCAATCCTTCCAACTTCGGGGTAAGCAAGATCAGGCATTTGACGCCCTATTAACATTTGCTCAGGAACATGACATTACTGTAGTTTTTGTGAATCTACCCTTGACCAACGATTACTTAGATCCAGTCCGCCTTAAGTACGAACAGCAATTTAAGCAATACATGCACGCGAATGCTGTTGAACGGGAACTCATTTTTCGGGATTTAAGTGGATTGTTATTCGATAAACCCGATCATTTTTCTGACCCCAGTCATCTCAATCGCTTCGGAGGGTATGAAGTTTCTAATCAGTTGGCAAAAGACCCGATGATTCCCTGGGCATTATTCGCTGGGGATTAGTTATTGGTCATTTGTCATTGGTCATTTGTCATACTCGCTCCCGAAAAGAAGCAAGCTACGTCATTCGTCCTTTGTCAGGGAATCGGTAAGGTAGAACTTTGAGTTAACTCCCCCGGCTCCCCCAGCTCCCCCAGCTTCCCCGGCTCCATATTCCCTGTTCCTTGTTCCCTATTTTAAAAAATGGCATTTATTTCCATCACTTATGGATTCTTTCTGCTGGGTGTCCTGCTGATTTACTGGACTCAGCGTTCTTCATCAGGGCGATTATGGGTACTCCTAATTGCCAGTTTACTCTTTTACAGCAGCTTACAAATTCAATACATTCCGCTGCTCTTATTCGTAGTTTGGCTCAATTTTTACTTAGGGCAGAGAATTGCGGTCAATACATCACCTGGGTCGCATCTCAACAATAACCATCTCTCCAATGAAGAGTGGTTAATGGAACAGGAACTTTGGAATCAGAGACGTTTGAGACTCCTGTGGCTGGGGATTGGATTAAATATTCTCTGTTTAGTCAGCTTCAAGTATGTTCCGTTTATCCTGACGAATATCTCCGCCCCCTTGAATTTACCCGTGGCGCGAGAGGGGGCAAGCTGGATTAGCGATCACTTAATTGCTCCCTTGGGACTTTCGTTTTTTGTTTTTGAATGTATTGCCTATCTAATTGATGTATATCGGGGGGCACCCGCCACACGCCAAAGCTTACAATTTGCTACCTACAAATTATTTTTCCCGAAACTAATTTCAGGACCCATTACTCGCTACCATCAGTTTTCTAGCGAGTTGAAAGATATCCAATTTCCCAGTTTTGACCGCCTGAGTGAGGGGCTATGGTTGATTGCCAGTGGTGCGGTTAAAAAGGCACTTTTAGCGGATCGGATCGGAATTTTTGTTGATCTGTGTTTTGGCAGCGTAGAACGGGCAGGTAGTGGTGATTTGTGGCTGGCTATTTTTGCCTATGGTTTACAACTGTATCTGGATTTTAGCGGCTATGTGGATATTGCCCGGGGGAGTGCTATCCTCATGGGATTTAACCTGCCAGAAAACTTTAATTTTCCGTACTTTAGTACCAGCATTGCAGATTTCTGGCGACGCTGGCATATTACGTTAGGCGATTGGATTCGTAACTATCTTTATTTTCCCTTAGGCGGGTCACGCAAAGGATTAGGTCGAACCTGTCTGAACTTGTTTGTTGTCATGCTAATTATTGGCATTTGGCATGGTGCGGCTTGGGGATTTGTCGTGTGGGGAGGATTGCACGGTTTAGCTTTGGTGGTGCATCGTTTAACCCAAACCCTATCAGACCGCTTTGCTTGGTTAAAGGGATGGTGGCAAACCGGATTCGGTGTGCTAGTGGCGTGGGCAATTACTCAATGGATGGTGTTCATGTCCTGGATTTTCTTCCGCTTACCTAATCTCAAACAAGCCGGCTTTGTCATCCAGAATCTCTGGGGTCAACCCGCCGATGTCCAGTTTGCCGAAAATGTTTATTTGACTGCGTTTGGCTTACAACGCTTTGAGTTGACACTGCTGTTGGTCATCGTCGCCCTTTTAATGGCGGGTGTTTATGGGATTCATCGGGGTCTGAAGTTACAACTCAACTGGCCCCTGAAGTTGCTATTGGTGCCTCTATGCCTTTATACGGTGTGGTTGTTGGCGCCTTCAGGCGGTTTACCTTATATCTACTTTGACTTTTGATTGATAAGTTAACCTAATGCAAGTCATACAATGAATTAATAAAACCGTTGGATGATTCAAATGAATATGAATACCATTAAAGGTAGGGCAAAAGTTTTGCCTTGCTTCAATCAATCGCTAATGAAGTAATAGCACTAATTGAATTATGACTACCACAGTACAACGTCGCGATAGCGCGTCTTTGTGGGAACGGTTCTGTAATTGGGTCACTTCCACCGAAAACCGCCTGTATATCGGCTGGTTTGGTGTACTGATGATCCCAACTCTCTTAACCGCCACCACCTGTTTCATCATCGCCTTCATCGCCGCTCCCCCTGTGGACATCGATGGAATCCGCGAGCCTGTTGCTGGAAGCTTACTGTACGGTAACAACATCATCTCTGGTGCTGTTGTACCTTCCTCCAACGCCATCGGCTTGCACTTCTATCCCATCTGGGAAGCTGCTTCCTTAGATGAGTGGCTCTACAACGGTGGTCCTTACCAGTTGGTAGCCTTCCACTTCCTCATCGGCATCTTCTGCTACATGGGGAGAGAGTGGGAACTTTCCTACCGCTTAGGTATGCGTCCTTGGATTTGCGTAGCTTACAGCGCACCTGTAGCTGCTGCTACCGCCGTGTTCCTCATCTACCCCATCGGTCAAGGTTCTTTCTCCGATGGAATGCCTCTGGGCATCTCTGGAACCTTCAACTTCATGTTCGTGTTCCAAGCTGAGCACAACATCCTGATGCACCCGTTCCACATGCTCGGTGTGGCTGGCGTATTCGGCGGTGCATTGTTCAGCGCGATGCACGGTTCTTTGGTAACCAGCTCTCTGGTACGTGAAACCACCGAAGTTGAATCTCAGAACTACGGCTACAAGTTCGGGCAAGAAGAAGAAACCTACAACATCGTTGCCGCTCACGGTTACTTTGGTCGGTTAATCTTCCAATACGCTTCCTTCAACAACAGCCGTTCTCTGCACTTCTTCTTAGGTGCATGGCCCGTGGTTGGTATCTGGTTCACAGCACTGGGTATCAGCACCATGGCATTCAACCTCAACGGATTCAACTTTAACCAGTCGATTCTGGATTCCCAAGGTCGTGTAGTCAACACCTGGGCAGATGTACTCAACCGCGCCAACTTAGGCTTTGAAGTCATGCACGAGCGCAACGCTCACAACTTCCCCTTAGACTTGGCGGCGGGTGAAACCACCCCGGTAGCATTGACTGCTCCTAGCATCAACGGCTAATCAGAAACAAAGAGGACGGCGCGACGAACGTAACACAGATGCGACTGTTCGCGTCACCTTAACTGAATAAACACAAAAAGCGCTCTCCCATAACGGGGGGCGCTTTTTGGTATGGATTGGCGCAGGACATGCAGTGGCAAAGACATTCCGCAGCAATGCAGCAATGCAGTAATGCAATAGTGCAGTAAGTAATGCAATAATGCAGTAATTACGCACTTAATTCATTATTCGCCTTAACCCTAAGAGTCATTCGTGGGCAAAATTATAGGCTTCTTGAACCAAAAAGGCGGCTGCGGCAAATCCACCACAGCCGTTCACTTCACGCATTGGCTAGCCACCAAACAGAAAAAAAATGTGCTGCTCGTCGATGCCGATTCCCAGCAGTCCAGCTCAGCCTGGTTAGCCGGCATGGAATTATCCATTCCCTATAAAGTGGTGCAAACTCCTGATGACTTACTCGAACGCCTGCCAGAACTAGAAAAACAATACGACCAGCTCGTTGTCGATGGTCCAGCCTCCTTAGCCGAAGCCACCCGAGCCATTCTGTTTCGCGCTGTCCTGGCTATCGTCCCCGTTCAGCCCACAGGTGTAGATTTGCGATCGGCGTCTGATGCAGTGCGGTTAATCAAACAAGCCCAGTCCGTTCGCGGCGGTCCCCCCATGGCGGCGATGTTTGTCTCCCGAGCCGTCAAAGGCACCAAACTCAAAGATGAGGCGATCGCGCTTTTGAGCCAAACCCAAGACGTCACTCTACTCAAAACAGTGATTCATCAAAAACAAGCGATCGCGGATACCTCCGGTCAGTCCGCAACCGTCTGGGATTTGCCCAGTCGCCCCGCCAAAGAGTCAGCGCGGGAATACGAGCGATTGTTCAAAGAAATTATGGCACTATTATGAGTCAAAAGAAAAATCGCAAGCCCCTTACCGATACCCTGGCACAACAGTTTGTCTATGGTGAGAACCCCAAAGACACTACATCAGACTCTTCCCAGAAACCAACACCCACTCAACCCAAAGAAGACAAAACCCCACCCAGAAGGAGCGAAACCAAACGCGATCGCTCTTCGAGTCAAGCGCTCTTCCCAGATAGCACTCCTTCCACCTCAGAACCCATGTCAGAGAACAACTCCAAAACCTTGGGGGTCAAACTCCCTTCCCAGTCTAAACTGATGGATAAGTTCCAAGTACCCTCCAAAGAGGCGACGGTACGCTTTACAGTAGATTTGCCCATATCAATGCACCGCAAGCTGTCACTCTTAGCCGCGAGGACTGGTAAGAAAAAGGCGGAGATTGTGCGAGTGTTATTGGATGAGACATTAAAGGATTTAGAGAGCGATTGACCGCTAATCAGCCAATTCGCGTAGTCATATTAAGAAATATTGCTGATGTAGGCATCATTGAACAGAGACGATAATTGTATCTAGGCACCGAGAAATAAATTGGCATACCGGGGTTTGCGCCGTGAGAATTCAGTCTCCGAATCGATACGCAAGCCCTTTGTTTCTTGATATCTTTGACATCCTCCCCGCGAAATCATACCAAGTTGCGTTCTAACGTGTCATATTGAAATTTCTCTTCCAGCACCAAGGTTATCCAGATTAACAGGGACAACTCATGAAAAGCTTGGGTAAAGTAGAGATCAGCAAAAAGCTTTTCTTTGCTCATTGCCACTCCTCTAAAACATGAGCAGTTATTCCCTCAGCAATATTCTCTTACCGGCTGTATTTATCTCCAGTGCTGTCTTTTCTACATTGACAGTACCCTTTGCTTTAATCGGGAAAGAACCCGTCATTATTGAACTCTCCCCCTTTTATAGTGGGGAAATTCAACCGATCTTTGATGGCAATCACAAAGAGGTAGCCATTCCCTATATCGGATTCTCCATCGTCGTCAGCGTAGGAGCTGGCATGGCTACAGTCGAAATGATTCGACGGTGGAATCAATGGAGTGAATCAACGACTGAAGAAGAGGAGTCATCAAATTCGCCGCCCAATTCACCCGAAAACCCAATTCAGCCCGAACCCCTCGACCACCCAGAATACCGACCGGAAGTTTCGGCAATAGACCTACCCCCTTCAGATGAGGGTTTCGACAGTCCATTGCTAACGCCTCCAGAAGCCGTTGGAGAAGAGCCAGACGTACCTGTTGAACCTGAACCACTCTTAGTTCAGCCTCCACCCACTCTACCTCATCCGACAGGGGCGCTGAGTGTCATGTCAGAAGCACCCGACTTATCCCCAGTGCCAGAAGGGAATAAGGTGATTCAGTTTACACCACGTCACGCCAATCAATCTGCTACTCTTTCTTTAGACGTAATTGAAAGTGAAATCCTAGAATCTCGCGACCAGTACAAAACCTGCCGGATTCAAACACCCCATTTAAAACGACGCTTATTTGCCATCGCCGTTGAGGGTCAATACTACAGCTTTTTGAGAGCCGAGAAAACCAAAGAGAAGGTACTAGAAATCCTGACCCGGCTAGGTGATAGCGTTCAGAAAACAGTGATTACGAAAACGGAAAAAGGCTATGTAATATGGGCTTGGGAGCATGAAGTTTCCTGACACCAATTATTTTATATTTCTATTGAGATGAATGCTGACGAAATAATAGAAAGATATATACAAGGGGAACGAGATTTTAGTGGAACCGACTTAAGTGGAGCTTCCTTGAGTGGAGTAGACCTGCAACGAGTCGTGTTGTGGCGAGCCAACCTCAGCAAGGCTAACTTAACAGGTACAAACCTAAGTGGGGCAGATTTATTAGGAGCCAATCTGAGTGAAGCAAACTTGAGTCGTGCTGTACTCTGTGGTGCCAATCTGAGTGAAGCAAACTTCAGTAATGCGCTGCTGCATAAAACCAATTTTCATACCACCCTTTACAACAAAGCCACTCAGTTTCCTGACAATTTTGACCCCGTAAAAGCAGGGGCTTATTTAATTGCACCTCAGAGTTTACTTCCCGAAGCTGACCTGAGTGGGGTAGACCTAAGTAACGCCAACTTAACCGGGGCTAATTTGAGTCGTGCTGACCTATGGAAAACTAACTTGAGAGAAGCGTCTTTGCAGGAGGCGAATCTAAGCGAAGCTTGTTTAATGGGCGCTGACTTGACGGGAGCTGACTTGACGGGAGCTGACTTGAAACAATCCAATCTATTGGGAGCTGATTTGCGGGACGCTACCCTTCTAGAGATTGACATAAAAGGCGCACTCTACGACGAAACGACTCAATTTCCCAAAAATTTTGACCCAACCGAAGCCGGAGCGTACTGTATTACTCCTGGCGCTTCACTGAGGCGAGTCAACCTCAGTGGCGTCAACCTCAGTGGCGCCGATTTGAGTGAAGCCGATTTGAGTGAAGCCGACTTGAGCGGGGCAAACTTGTTTGGTATTGCACTTTTGAAAGCCAATTTGAGAGGAGCCAAGTTAACCAATGCAATTCTGTGGGACGCCGAACTGATTGGCGCGTCTTTGCAGGAAGCTGTGCTCAGTGGAGCCGACTTGTGGCAGGCGGATTTACGGGAAGCTGACTTAACCGGAGCTGACTTGAGGGGAGCTAACCTGTTTGGGGCTTCTCTGAGTGAGGCTAACCTGCAAGGGGTGAACGGGATGGGCGCACTCTACAACGAAGCGACGCAATTTCCTGTCAAGTTTAACCCAACTGAAACTGGGATGTACTTAATTGCTCCGGGTGCGTCACTTAGGGGAGTCAATCTGACGGGAGCCGACCTGAGGGGAGTGGATTTGAGTGGTGCTGATTTGAGGAAAGCAAAATTGTTTGGCGTCAATCTTCAAGATACCACTCTAGAGGCAACCCAGCTTGAAGCCGCACTCTACAACGAAGCGACACAATTTCCGGTCGGGTTTGACCCACTCAAGGGTGGCGCGTGCTTAATTGCCCCTGGAGTGTCACTTACTGGGGTGAATCTGGGTGAAGCTGATCTAAGGGGAGCTGACCTAAGTCAAACCAACCTGTGTGGGGCAGATTTGAGCAATGTCACTCTGGATGGTGTTAGCGTCAAAGCCGCCATTTACAACGAAGTGACTCAATTTCCTTCAGGTTTCGACCCAAGCGAGGGCGGCGCGTACTTGATTGCCCCCGGAGCGTCCCTGAAAAAAGCCGATTTAGGGGGAGCCGATTTAGGGGGAGCTGACCTGAGTCAGGCGAACTTGAGTCAGGCTAACCTGAGTCAGGCAGATCTGTGGGGTGCCAATCTGAGTCAAGCGAACTTGGAAACCGCTAATCTAGAAGGCGCTAACTTATTAGGTGCCAATTTAGTGCGTGCTAACTTGAGCCATGCCAATCTGAGTCAAGCGAATTTGGATGGGGCAGAGCTGACTGAAGCCAAGCTTAAGGGGGTAGACCTGAGTCAGGTTGACTTAGACGGAGTGATTTTGAGTGGGGCAATCATGCCCGATGGCACAGTTCATACTTAGCCAGTGACATCTCCTACACCAACTGAGTACAGTATGGTGTAGGCTCTAGAGCGACTCCAGCTATTGAGCCTCGGACATTGACTGAGCTTTATTAACGACACGGGATGCCCCACCGCGCCGGACAATACAAAAGTTTTGTCACCTGCTCCTTGTACTGCTGGAATTTTACCCGCCCACAGATGCTTTCTACCTGTAGTCTGTTTCTGGACCCAACCCCATATTCCAGGTTGTCTTGGTTCAGAGTACAGGCAAGCGGTTAGCTTTTAATTTATTTAACCTGCACCTTATAAGGGTAGCAAATTGAAAGTTTTCTGAAAACCATGAAACAGGTAACAACGCGAGTATCAGATAGGGAATATGAGCATCTAGCCAAGTTCTGCAAATTAACACTGAAGTTCCCAATCTGATGTAATTCGCGAATTGATACGCAAGTTGTCAATCTCTGGGGTATTGAACCCCATTGATTGACCGCCTATCCATCTCACGCCAATCTAAATACAGATATGGCGTGAGGCGTTAGGCGTCCAGCTAACCTAACAAAACCTTTTCCTGGGACAGATCCGATGAGCTACTGAGCGAGGAAAATTTGGCTGAGAGCATACTGAGAAGGATGGCAATCTGGGCATGATCTGCCTTATCGATTAATTGTTCTATCTCTTCCTCAAAAGAGAGCGATCGCTTCGGTACAGATGCCCCAAGCACTAGCGAGAAGTAGTATTCTCTTGCCTCAGTCGATAATTTCATCAAAAGCTTACCCAGGTTTTCAGTAGTCATCGGCTGCCTACCTTTCCTGAAATAGGAAATGGTCTGCTGAGACAAACCTGTCTGTTCGGAGAGCCACTTGGCGCTAACTCCGTAAGTTCTCAGCGTTTTATCGAAAGCTTTATTCCAGTCCATATTTCGATTTTACGCTTTTTTAGATCAATTAATTATAGATTTAATTGACAAAAAAGTTAAACTGTTATTTAATTGATGAGGTTCACCTAGAAAAATTATAGGGGATAAAAAATTCGCCCTACCCAAAATAGGGCGGGGCAATCCTTCATTATATAGGTAAATTATGACACAACACTACCGCATGACTCAAGCCGACGCGATCGCCCAGTACAAAGATGGGCTGATTTCTTCCACGGCGTTGATCTACTACTACCTGAAAATCAAGCTGGCTCCAGACTGGAAGATGACTCTACACCAACGTTCAGTCTGCAAAGAACTGGGAATCAGCAAGGCAGCTTTCTACAAGGGTATTCAACGCTTGAAGGACAAAGGTCTGATTGATTGGGAGGCTCCCAACGGTGTAGTCGTGAGCTTTGCACAAAGCCAAGACACTTGTGACCAATTGAAAACTGTTGAACGGAGTACAGACGCTTGTGATCAATCGGAGACGGTAAAACAGAGCGAAGACTCTTTAGACAAATCAGAGACTTGTTGGACAGATCAGAGACTTGTTGGACAAATCGGAGACTCGTTGGACAAATTGGAGACTCATTGGACAGATCAGAGACTCGTTGGACAAATTGGAGACTCGTTGGACAGATCGGAGACTCTGTTGGACAAATCGGAGACTCTGTTGGACAGATCGGAGACTTCATTGGACAAATTGGAGACCCCCACCCCCCCCAACCCCGCTCATATAAACCATTCCCCCGATTCCCCATATTCTTATCAGATTTTTATCAACTCTCTCTCAGATTGCGAGAGAGAGAGCTTTTTTGAGTTTGGAATGAAAAAGGCAGCAGAGCTACCTAAGCCACCAGTACTCCCTAAAAAGTGGATTGAGCGAAACTGGCTTGAACTGAGTTCTGAATTTAAAGCTGTGTCATCTCCAGTGTCATCTCCAACACCAAACCAGGTTGACCCAGAGCTTTATGAGCAACAACGACAAGAACTCCTCTTTGCAGCTTCCCAAGAACTAGCTGAACTTGAAGCTCAGCAGCAAAGATGGAAACAGCAGAAGGCAGAGCAGTCAAATGCTCCTGGTTACAAATCTTCTATGGGAACACCAGTTTTGTAGTTACACAGAAGCGATGGTGAAAGCCCCCGTCTTTTTAGCGGGGGATGAAACCGAGCCAAGCGTCTAGCTAGCAAACTAAAGTCTGCCTGTCTAGGTTCGGGGAGTTTGGCAATCATTGAAACAGTAGATCAAAAACCAAAGCCGTCCTTGAAGGACGGGGCTTGTGACCCAAATTTTTGGTCAAATGGACAAACTTTTTTTTTCATCGATTCAGAACGGGCCTCTGCCTCAGAATGTTGATGCTGAGGAGTCGATTCTAGGCGGTATAATGCTCGATCCTGGAGCGATGGGTCGGGTGGTTGACCAGCTAAAGCCTGAAGCCTTCTACATCAGCGCCCACCAAGAAATCTACCGAGCGGCATTGACTCTATACAACCAGGGAAAGCCAACAGATTTGATGAGTGTCACCACCTGGCTATATGACCATGGCTTATTGGATAAAGTGGGAGGTCAAAGTAAATTAGCACAGCTTGTCGATCGCACGGTGTCAGCGGTCAACATTGACCGATATGCGGCGTTGGTGATGGACAAACACCTGCGCCGTCAGTTAATCTTTGCAGGTTACGAAATCGCTCACCTCAGTTACGAGACATGGACAGAGTTAGCTACTATTTTAGAGAAGTCGGAGCAGAAGATTTTTAACTTGACGACTATTCAGTCAAGAACTCGCTATCAGCTAGAAGACGCACCCCAGATGAGCGCCCAGCTATTCGTCAATATCGAGACAGGAAAAAGGGCAGGTGAGGTCGTGGGGTGGTACGACCTTGAGGCATTAACGGGTGGGAAGCACCGCAAGACACTAACTGTGATTGGTGGTGCAACTTCGATGGGAAAGACTCAGGTGATGCTTTCTCTTTCCCACGCCATCATGACCAAGCTCAATCAGCCTGTTTTGTTCTTTTCCTGTGAGATGGACAAAGACTCCATTAACCAAAGGCTCCTGGCTCGTCTTTCAGGAATCGACAATAGCCGCCTATTTAGAGGTCCACTACCTGGAGGTATAAGAGAGGACGAGTGGAAATTCTTAGCACAGGCAATAAAGATATTTAGCGAGCTACCCTGGATGGTCTATGACGAACCTAATCCATCGATTACTACCATTCGCTCCATTGTCAAGCAGGCGATTTTAAGACAAGGGCAGCTAGGTGCAGTGTTTCTGGATTACGTGCAAATGCTCAATCTGGGGGGGACGGCTCAAAACCGAAACTTAGAACTGGGTCAGATTACGCGAGAGTTAAGAGCGATCGCAAAGGACTTTGATGTGGCGTTGTATCTTGGCTCTCAGATTAATCGGGATGTGGAAAAACGCCGCAACAAGCGTCCCACAAAGGCGGACTTGAGGGATTCTGGGGAGATTGCAGAAGCAGCAGATGCTGTGATTATGCTTTACCGCGACGCTTACTACAGCAAAAATCCTTACGACAAAACGATTGAGTTCATTGTTGATAAAAACCGGATTTACGGAAAGGTTGGCACAGCCAAGATGCTAGTCAACCTGGAAACCTCCAGGTTTTTGCCCATTGTTGGCAATCCGGTACACGAAGAAAACATGCGACACAAATACATCTGAACTACCCAGACCTCCACGAAGTAGGTCTGGGTAGTTCATATTGTTAACAGCCTCCGGTTCGATCACTGAGTATAGCGAGAGTACCTAAGCGAGACGTAGACTGGGTTGAGGAACAAAACCCAGCCCAACCTTGAAGCTGTGGGATTTCGCTGACGCAAAGACTTAACGTAATCGCGGGAGTTCGCTTTCCAACGGTTGTTGTAGTTTCCGTTGTGTCCCCAACGCCTACTACTTCTTGTCAGGCTTAGACTCAGATTCTGGTTCTGGCAGAGACCTGATGAACTCTCGCAGAATATCTGTCTTAGTTCTGCCAGTGCGCTTACTATAAGCCTCTATCCGGTCTAACTCTATTTGAGGTAGCCGGATAGTTAGTTGTCGAGATGTCGTTGACATTGCTGTATAAAGCGTGTACTGTAAGTCTACGAGACATGTACAATTCGCATACAGCCTATGGAGCAGACTAAGAGCAAGTGAACAGCTCCCAAGTCGGCATGACTACTGTGGATACCCCACCCAAAAAAAGGGCTTCAAGAGAGTACCCATAGAAACACGCCGCCGATCCAATCCGGGTCAGAAGCCCACCCATGCATAACCGAATGCATAAGGACTTGCCACGACCCCCAGACAAGGAATCAAGCAGAACCTGGGAAAGCTTAAAAAAGCTTGTGTCCAGGACAGATCCCCTATCCGGCTAGAACCCATTCTAAGCCCAAGGAAAGTAGACGCTTCTCACAAAGAGCGTCTAACCCGTCATGCACATATTCCCAAAAAGCCAGGGCTGACGCATAGCCCCTCTGGAAAAGAGGGCAGATTGGAAAGCCCATCACCCATCTGCATCGCCATGAATAATTGGACAAGAAAACACAACAAATTTAGCGTACAGAATCGACTCACCCCCACCGCCAGAGAATTATGGCAGTGGCTGCTCGATGAAATGCCCGAAGGCAGCAACGAAATTATCGATCTGCGTGACAAGCTTTCAGCCATTCGCTGTGCTGCAAGGGGTAAAATTTGCCCGGAACCTTCGTATTCTGCGTCATCTTTGCTATTTTTGATTTAACTGATTGGTGAACCAATTCGCTAATTAGTTAAAATAATTATGGTTTATAATTCGCTTATCAGTGAATTAACCTTTATAAAACTTTACATGGCTAAACCCATAACGCCCCTTTTAGAATGGCTGTGCGATGAGCAAGGCGACATCTCTGGCAAAGATTTAGCTGAGGTTTCAGGTATTGCACCACAAACTTGGAGTAAAGTCAGACAAGGCAAGCAGGATTTGTCGAGTGATTTAGTCTGGCGGGTAATGTGTGCGATCGCATTACTTCGTCCCAATTCTGAGGCGGCGCGAGTCGTGTCTATCGTAGAAGGGAAACCGTCTCAGACTCATCAAAGCATTAGCGCCAGTCTCTCTGAGATGATTAGGGTTGCGGACGAGGAAGAACTGGAAGCTGCCATGTTGCAAATTGTCCGTCGAATGTTCCGGCGTCAAACAGCACAGACGCGATGAAAGAAGCGCCTGCTAGGATTTTCTTATGGACTTGAGGAAAGAGTTATTTGAAGCAGTCGAACGATGTGGTTTAACGGCGAAGGAGTTAAGCCAGCGCTCTGGCGTCAGCGAGGCTCAGATTTCTCGCTTTCGTTCGGGTGGAAATATAGCTTTTAGGAATTTTCAAAAGCTGGTTGATGGGTTACCGCCTGGTGCGTTCCTGCCGACATCCTCTGAATCGCAAACTAGCGAGGAAATAGCCAACGCGCTAGAGCGGCTAGCTCAAAAAGTGCGGCGTCGAGTTAAAGAAAAATCTCCTAGTACCAGTGAATCCACTAATTCGGATCTACAAGAAGCACTGGTAATAACGAAATGTAAATAAATTACGGTAGACATAGTTGAACCTAAACCCTTACACAATCTAGGTTTGGGAGTTAGCAATAATTTTACTACTAAAGCAAAATGGTATTACTGTGTTGTGCCAGTTCGTTTAATGACTCAACTCTCGTTCGAGGTTTTATCCAAAATGGCTGTGAACCATTATTTCTTACAAACTGTCCAGTGTGCCAGTTAAAAGGGCGGAATCTGGGTTGAGCTAAGCTGTAGCTCTAATGAGCTACTAAGTAGTCATCACAGAGAGTGCCAATTTCACGTCAGTTAGGCTAAACGCGAAACGAAGCAGGAACCGAGTAAGGAGAGTGTGATGGCGAAAGAACGGATGCGGGATCTTGTGGTGCTGTTACCTGGAGTAATGGGTAGTGTTCTACAGAAAGATGGGAAGGATATATGGACTACTGGTCGGGCTACCAGAGCTGCATTGACTGGCTTAGGTTCTTCGTCGTTGCAGCAACTTAAGCTGGAGGAAGATGACCCTGATGTTGATGATTTGGAGGATGGAATCCAGGCAAATTCTTTGATTACAGTTCCTCATTTAATTGCAGGGCTGACCAAAATTGACGATTATTCAGCGCTCTCACGTCTGATTACTGATAACTTTAATGTAATTAAAGCAAATGCGGATGACGACCGACCGGCGAATTTTTTCGAGTTTCCCTACGACTGGCGTCGTGATTGCCGGGTTAACGCTCGGTTATTAAAAAAGCTGATTGACCGACGGTTACCGCAGTGGCGAGAATACAGTGGTGCTAAAGACGCGAAAGTAATCCTACTAGCACATAGTATGGGAGGCTTAATTTCCCGTTATTATTTGGAAGTGTTAGAGGGGTGGCGCGACTGCCGAACTCTAGTAACTTTTGGCACCCCTTATCGAGGTGCAGTTGACGCCGTGAACTACCTAGCAAATGGATACAAAAAACTATTTGTTGAGCTAACTGAGGTGGTGCGTTCGTTTACCTCCATCTATCAGCTACTGCCAATCTACGAGATGGTTAACGTTGCTGGCAAGTACCAGCGAGTAGCGGAGACAGACGGTATCCCCAATGTGGTGAAAGAGCGAGCAGAACAGGCTTTAGCATTCCATCGAGAGATTGAAACTGCTGTAAACGAACACCGGAAGGATGAACAGTACCGAGAGTCAGGATACAAAACGATACCAGTGGTCGGTACTAGGCAGGATACTCTCCAATCCGCTGAGCTATCTGATGGAAAACTTACAGTTAACCACGAACTACCAGCATGGATCGATGATCCTCTTTTGGGAGAAGGAGATGGAACCGTACCTCGCTTATCAGCCATTCCAATTGAACTTTCTGACGAGTATCGGGAAACCTTTATTGCAGAGCGGCACAGCTCCTTGCAGAAAAGCTTACCAGTATTAAATGATTTGCGCGATCGCCTCAAGCAGATGCAAATCTCATCAAACTTGAAGGCAATTCGCGGTCCCGAACCTAGTAAGGAAGCGGCAGAACGGGCAGCTATTAGTCTTAATCTCGATGACCTATATATAGCCAGTGAACCCGTTGATCTACGTGCTAAACTTCTGAATTTGAGCGCAGACCCTGGAGTGCTCATAGCAAACATCACCCCTGTTAGTGGGGATGGAAAGCGGCTCAAGCTTGAGTTTCAAGAACAGGAACAGCAGTGGGTACTAGCTCTCGATGATTTGGCTCCAGGGCTATATCGTCTAGAAGTACGGACTCGCAAAGCTGGTTCCTTAGCTCCAACACCCGTACACGACCTGTTTGAAGTAGTTGGGTGAGCTTTACTCAAAGAGGGCGTAATGGATTGGCGATGGTCGAGAGCTAACCCCAAAGATATAGTCCGATACGTCAACAGGAATGCAGCTAACTTAGTCAGGTTGGCTGAGAATCGATACGATTTGACTCAAAAGTTTGAGGGGCGTCGCCAGTTGATTGAAGCAATCTACAATGCTCTAGTCAATCGAGAGAAAAAAGTGCGCTACGCTCTAGAACCATATCATCCCTCAAAAGCTTTCCAGCTAATCCGTACCCCGCCTGAAGTTTTGGATACTCCAGGTGAGGGAACTTGTCTCGATCTGGCAATTCTCTTCTGTGGGCTGTGTTTAGGAAACGAGTTGCTACCGCTTTTGATTGTGCTTGAGAACCATGCCCTAGTAGCTGTGTCGCTAACTCACGGTCTACAAGGGTGGGATGCTCCAGATCGACGGGAAACAGAACTTTTCAGAAATGAGAAACCGCTTACTGATATTGAGCAGTTGCGCGAACTGATTGATTCTGATATCTACCTCGCTCTCGAATGTACTGGCTTTGCTCAGAGTGAGAGCTTGTCTGAGTCAGAGACTGAGGGCGCTGGTCGAATTAACGGGTTCTTGCCGTTTGATCGAGCAGTTGCTGCTGGTCGCGAACAACTTGACCGACCAGACCGACCTTTGCGATATGCCTTCGATATTGCCATAGCGCACTACGGTTGGAGGATCGAACCTATTGAGATTCCTAAGCCAGATGTCCGCTATACCCCAGAAATTGATGAGGTTACGTCCCCAAATTCTACAGCCAGTCAGAATACAGAGGTAATCTCACCTCCGCAACCTCCCCCAACTCTCTCAACCTTTGAGTTTGAAGTGGTGGCTGTGAATGCTCAGGGGCAAAAAATTAAATGTTGCTGCAAACAGGCACAATACTTCATAGAAAGTTTGGGTGGTGCGGTTGAGCTAGAAGTGGTTTCTATCCCAGGCGGCAAATTTCAGATGGGAGCACCTAAAGATGAGGAAGCATCGCAAGAGGATGAACGTCCTCAACATCTAGTTGCTGTAAAACCTTTCTTTATGGGTAGGTATCCCATCACTCAGGCGCAGTGGAGAGCGATCGCAACCCAGCCGGAAATCAAACGCGAACTTAACCCTGACCCATCCTGTTTTAAGGGGGATAACTTACCTGTTGAACGAGTTTCCTGGTATGAAGGAATGGAGTTTTGTGAGCGACTGTCGAAGAAAACAGGAAGAGAGTACCGATTACCTAGTGAAGCTGAATGGGAATATGCTTGCCGCGCCAGAACATCAACTCCATTCCATTATGGTGCAACAATTACAACGAATTTAGTAAATTCTTGTGGACAAGATCGGAAAATAAGAAGTCGTTTTTTCAAAGGAACTTATGCTCGTGAATCCAATGGAGTTTTTCAAAAAGAGACAACCCAGGTTGGTAATTTTCCTGCTAATGCTTTTGGATTACACGATATGCATGGCAATGTCTGGGAATGGTGTGCTGACTATCGGCACGAAGGCTATCAAGGCTCACCATCTGATGGTAGCGTATGGCTGACTAATGGAAATGAAGCATATCGAATATTGCGAGGTGGTTCGTGGAACTCTCCTCCTAGTATCTGTCGTTCTGCATTTCGTTCCCTTGATAACCCAAGCAACAGCAACAATCAGATTGGCTTTCGAGTTGTCTGCTCTTTTGCCTAAACCTCTTCTGCTACTTTAGGGGCTATGGGTGAGAGCCAAGTATTTATGTATGAGGCTTTTGAGTATTTTTCACACAAAGGCTCTGCCCATATTTAAAAGTACTCTTGAATGAATCCATCAATATCTTCCTTTAGTAATGAAATTGTTGAATAATCCGAAAGACATACACTAGTTTCTCGACGTATTTGAAACGCTGGATTAACTAATGATTTATTACAGAAATCGCGATACTGATGAGAGAGCCAATTCCAGCTTCCTACTACTGCAAATTTATTATCCCAAAACAAGATTCTTTGATTTGTTCCACCACTACGCGAACGGAGTAGACTAGAACCTAATACATCTTTAAGTTTTTTCTCAGCTTCAGCATCATTATCATCATTGTTGGCATCATTTCCATTCTCATGACTAAGATATCCATAAATGACTGTTACATTAACACCTCTTTCTACGGCTGAAACAATACTATCGGCAAACTTTTTGGGTTCATCACCTCGAATCCAGGGGGTAACTATTATGAGTTCTTGTTCTACTTCCTGAATCGCTCTATTGAAATAATCCAAATGTTCACAATCACACACTAGAGAACTGCTAGAGGATTGGTAAGGATTGTTTATTGCAGGTTTATACTCTAAAATATATCCATGCTCTCGGATATGCTCAACAAGCTGTCGGGTATAGCTTCCAGCTTTTTCTAGCCTATAAATATTACCCATCAAAATAAAAAGTTCTTTGGCTCTAGATACAGCGACATTTAGAAGATTTGGTCGTCTGTTAATCCAATTAACATTATCTTGTGTTCTACAGATCTTTGTAGACAAGATAATTACTTTCTTCTCAGACCCTTGAAAAGTGTGAATGGTTCCAATCGATTTTTTATCTAACCCAGGAAATTGCTTGGGTAAACGCTGTCTCAATGCATCAGCTTGAGCGCGAAAAGCTGAAATCACACCGATATCTTCTAGTGAGTAACCTTTCTTACACAAATGCTGGATTAAATCACATATTGCATCGACCTCTTCTTCATTGACATTACCCTTGATGTTTCCCTCAACATGGTAAGCAATTAAGTTTGATTCCAATAATGGAGTAACTGGTTCAGACTTAACCTCCAATCCATAGTTACCATAGTTAGCGATTTTATTGCAATATTGTATGATGCTATGCTGACAGCGATAATGCTCAGTCAAACAAATTCCTTGACCTTTATCGTTGTCTTCTCCACTTGCTCCTGCGGCGCGATGATAGGAAGTTGCGCTATATTCTTCCTCTGGACTGTAGCGGTGGTAATCAATTTCAGTTAATCCTCTGTCGAGAAATGCTGTTTGACGGTAGTTATGGCGTCTCTGGTCACTTAGAGAGATTATAGGCTCAATTTGTAAAGGGTCTCCAACAATAATAGCTTTGTGCGATCGCACCAGTAAGGGAAATGTTTGATGCAGCGGAATCATTCCGGCTTCGTCTACGATTGTGCGGTCAACACATTCTTCAACCCACGGGAGCATATTTCGTATTGAAAGCAATGCACCAGTGATGACAGGAAACATTAAACTCAGAGCTTTAATATGCTCATCTAAGTTTTCTGCCATCTTATATTTATCTTTCCGATTTCCTGAGAGAATGCTTGAATATAGTTCTAAACTGGATTTTACGTGGCCTTTATGCTGGAGAGCTTGCTGAGTAAGAAATTCTTGTGATAGCTGAAATAGCTCCTTATGCTTGTCATGAAAATTTTGATGAAAGGAAGCATAAAAATCTTCCAGTGGAGTTTCTAACTTACGTTCTATAGCGGTTATCTCCGAGAACACCTCATATCTTTCTCGCTCTGTACTGCTTAACTTATTAGCAAGTTCTTGTAATCTTCCTTGTATAGTTATTAGCTCATCTGCTTTATTTAGTCGTCCTCTAACTAACCGTGCTTGTTGAATTAAATCAATCCTATTTCTGGGATTTGCTACAGGAAAAGGGGTATTGAAGGTGTTTTCGATTGCTGACTGACAAGCTAAAGCTGCCTTGTCTACAATCTGTTTTTCTGTCTTCCCAGTCAGCCAATGCCATAAACGAATCCACCAAGGTAATCTTCCTTCAGGTAACTGTCGTTCCGCATTATCAAAGTGCAAGTCTATTTTTCGATAAGCGTCTATTGGAAGCTGCTCATAGTCTGCTAATTCATTTGCTCGTCCCTGAAAGTTGTTTCTAGCGGTTATCGCTTCTTCTAAGCTATGTCGAAGTGTAGGTATTTTTTCTAGAAGATGAGGCAATCTTTCTTCATCTAAAGCTCTTTGCCTACGTAATCCTAAATAATTAGATTCCTCAGCTAACAGCTCATGCTTAATCCGTATTATTTGCTCCTGTATAAAGTTGATTTTATTCTCATCAAAATCATTTATATTCAGATAATCTATGGCTTGCTGTAGCTGCTCTATAGCACCTCCGGCTGAGGTAATATTAGTTTTACTTCCCCCTTTTAGATAGAAAAAAACTTTTGTTGATGATTCTTGCTGTAACAATTCATCTAGCTTTTCAATGACATTCTCAACAGCTTTATTATTGGTACTACTAACAAACGTTAGGTTGTTGATGTCCTCACCTACTTCAATTAGGCTGAGTGCGCGTTTGACTACCTGTTGAGCGATAATATGAAGAATAAGGGTAGTTTTCCCAGAACCTGGCGGTCCTTGCACAGCCGTCATGGGTTCTGTTTGAGCGTGTTTCAGTACTGTTAATTGCGAGTGAGATGGTACCTTGGTTGGGAAAGCACCCATGTAAGTGACTTCGTGTTCTTCTCGAAGCTGAGGCACACCATGCAGATATTCATAAGCTGGATGACCTGGGTTAAGCCATTTTTTTGAGCCGGATTTGATATCTTTTAGGTCTCGCCTGAGATTTCCAGAAAATCTGCCTCCTAGAAACTTAAACAAGTACGGCTGCCGCTGAATTTGGTTACGAGAGCGACGAGGTATAACAACCCGCTCCATCCACTCCTGATAGGTATCAAATGTTAGCTCAAAGGTTGTTTCGAGAAATCGTCGCAGTCCGTCTTGGGTAATCAATTGCTCACGCTGTTCGTCATCCAGTCCTAGGAAGGTGGCTAAGTTATCTCCTGCTTCTATGAGTTTCAGGCTGTCTAGGTTCCATCCTTGTTCTTGATACTCTCCCTTGAGGATAGATGTAACATCTAAGCTGAACAAAGGACAAAAATGAGTTTTTCCTTTTTCTACATCTAAAACTTGCGGAAAGGACAAAACCCATACTGCCTCTTGTTGACCTTGCTGCCTTTGGTTAACTTTTAGTTGCAGTTCTGAAAAAGTAGCTGGCTTAATTAATACATTGTCACGTACTAGATTTACAGTGTATTGCTCGGCTACTTCAATCCTAGCGTTACTATAATCATCCAAAGCAATGTAGTCGAACCATGCATCGAGAATCGCATCTACCTTCCTAGCTTCGTTCAACATCCCCTCCAGGCTACCCTGTATACATTACTGTCCTTTCTAGCATCTTCTAATTCCAATAGCCCAAAACTGGGAGCGATCGCGTGGCAGTACTTGACCCCGATAGATGCGAAATATAGCATTAAATGAGATACTTGATTAAATGCTTTATTAAATCCGATGGGAACCAAGATTAATCTTGAGAATATTCAAACTCTGACTGACTTTAAGCGAAACGCCAAAGAGTATGTAGAACGGGTCAAAGCGACAAAATTGCCCCTGGTGCTGACGGTGAATGGGAAAGCTGAGGTGGTGGTGCAAGAAGCACGAGCGTTTCAGGAGCTTCTCGATCAGTTGGAGCATCTTGAAGAGGAAGTTCACCAGCTTAAGCTGGAAACGTTGCGACGTGAGATTGGTATCGGCATAGAGCAGCTTGAGAACGGTCAGTACACCGAACACGATGAGAAGTCTCTGGAAGCCTTTTTTGACGGAATTAAGGTGAGGGGACGGCAGAAGTTGGCTCAAAAAAGCACTCTATGAGCCGATTTAAGCTTTCTGACCAGGCAGCGCAGGATATTGAGGATATCTGGAACTACATTGCTCAAGAAAACCCACAGGCTGCTGATAATATCCTTGATAAGCTCCGAGAACGGTTTTTCCTATTGACCAAGTTTCCAGAGTTGGGACGAGTACGTCCTGACTTAGCTCCTTCTGTGCGGGGTTTTCCAGTGGGTAACTACATTATTTTCTACCGTTCTCTAGAACAGGGGATTGAGATTGTGCGTGTGCTTCGCGGTTCGCGAGACCTAAGACGAATTTTTCAAGTGGCAGAAGAGACGGAGACAGAAGATACAGAGTGAGCTTCAGGATTATTCTTCCCACTGCTGCTCTGCCAGATTCATTCGTCCCCCACAACTCTCTTGTAGGTAGCTTCTGGGTTCTCCATTATCCTACAATCAATCTGTAAGTCAGTTATTTCTGCATTTGGATCTTTTACTTCCTTGCTGATGCGCTCCCTGAGTAATTTCAGAACCTGTTGCAGGGCATCTTCTATAGACTCTGCTCTGGGTTTCCAGGCTTTTGAGCCTTCTACAAAGTTACCGTTTGGGCTGATCGCTGAGTAGTCAACCATCGCTCTGTACTTGTGTTCCACCTTGTCTATCTCCAGCTACTCTCTGATAATACTGATTTTGCGTTAAATCTAGTCATTCTGGATTTACTGTCAGTTCGGATTCACTCGGCTCTTGTATTTAAGACGCCCTGGGTTAGGCTGTGGTATCTTTGCAGAGCTTTTGATTTGGCTGGTCGGGGATGTGTCATCTTGCCTGTTCACTTCCTATGCCAGGTTCTCCATGTTTCTCTTAGTCGGTTGCGTCAGTGGATCAAAATTGGTAAGTGTTGTGGTGCCTTTAGAAGATGCAACCGAGTTGATGGATGTTTCTGTATCTGGTTAGGAAGCCTATCTAAAGTTTGTCAAGCCCTGGGCTTAAGAAACTGGGGAGCCGTCGCTACAGTACCCCTGTTTGATATCCTGACACGGGCTGGCTTGAAAGCCGCCGCCGCAGGAATCCAAGCCCAGCAGCTACAACACAAATCTCACGTAGCAGCTAAATTAAGTCTGCCATCGAAAGAGCGAAAGTTTCACAGATTGTCTGAGGTTGACCAAATCTTGGGGTGGGGAAAGGAATCCTCCCAGAATCCGGTAGGGGGGCAAGTTCCTTTTTTGCTTCATGTTGGTCCGTCTAAGGCATTTGTGAGTAAGGGGTTCATCCCCTTTGGTGGATCGCAAGAGACGATCGCCGAATACCTGGGTGTATCATCCAGGACTGTCCGACGACATCTGATTGGGGTGGATAGGCGGCAAATTGTGCAAGCTAAAGCTGCCTATCGGAAGATTGAGCAAGCAATGCGCTGGGATGCCGATTTCTACCGCGCTGAGCCTTCTATTTGGGTTAAATGCGTTGAGAATGCCCCTTGGGGAACTTACGCTTTGCACGAACCGAATGGAGTGAGTTCAGCATCTCGCCCCGGTGGAACCGAAGTCACCAGCGATCGCTTTTTTGAGTACATGGATAAAACGTGGATTTATCGGTGTAATCTCTACGATTTGGACTACAACCTCAATTCCATGCAAAGAAGCCGTCGGAATTTCATAAGGGAAGCTAATCGATCGCAAACCAGCGAGCCTGGGGTGGGTTCTAGCCTTTTGTAAATAAGTTTTCCTTATGAAAGACAAGATAAGCCAAACGGTAGCACCGCCCCCCCGACCGGGATAAGAAGGACAAAAGTCACACTTTATTTCTGAGGTTGAAGGGGGGGAAGGGAACCCTTTTGTCTCCCTATCCCCCTACCGAATCAATACCGCTCCCAATACGGTTGAAACCCCCGCCGCTTCAAAATATCCACCTCCAACCGCTGAATCCGGTTCGTCAACTGCGGGTTCGGTGTCCCCGTCTCCGCCTCCTGTTCCTCATTCAGCGCCTGAAACTCCTCCAAAGCCGTAAACGGCTGATCCAACGCCACATTCAACTCCGCCAGAGTTTGACGCGCCGCCAAATAATTGGGATTAATCTCCAACACCCGCTCATAATAAGGCTTCGCCTCCAGATAAAGCTGCTGGGTAAAACGTACTCCACCCATCGCCATCAGCGCCCCAATATTATCCGGTTCCCGCGCCAAAATCTCCTGATACGCCTCACTCGCGAGTTCAAAATCCTCCAGCGCCAGGGCGAGTTCCCCCTTGACAAAATAGGCACTTAAGTTATCAGGATTGCGGGCAATTAACTGCTCAATTTCAGCCTTTGCCAACTCCGGATCATCCTCCGCAATTACCTGTAACCGCCGCAGTTGAACCGGTGTATTATCGGGATCAACCTGCAGTAGCGCCTCATACAACGCTATCCGTTCCGCATCTGGGGGTAAAACACCCACTAAACTAAATAACTCTGGTGGTAAATCCGTAGCAGGTTTCGTCTCCAACCATTCCTCAAGTACCGCCTCAGCTTCCGTTTGAGAAATCCGTTCTGTTTGATAAGCGATCGCACTCCGTCCCAACTTCACCAGCAAATCATTAGGATTACGGGCGATTAACTGATCATAGATCGCGATCGCGTCATCCGGACGCCCTTGAGCTAAACGAATTCCCGCCAACCCCCGTAGGGCGCTATTCACAACATCAGAATTCGGATTCCGTTCAATCAGCGACTGATACCGCCGCGCACTCGCTTCTAAATTTCCTTCCCGGCGCTCAATCTCAGCCAACAACAGTTCTGGGGTAAAATCAGACGCCCCGGCTTCAGTAGCAGTATACGCCGCGATCGCGTCCCTGGCTTCCGCCAACTGATTCTCTTGAATCAACATCTGCGCCACCCGGAAATACAAAAACGGCTCATCCACACCCGCATTAATTAACTGCTGATAAACGGGTAATAACGCCGGATCTGGCGGATCTAAAGGAATCAACGCACTCGCCAACGCCCGTCGTTCAGCCGATTCAGACGGTAGCGGTTGCAGCAGGGAAAGCAGGCGCTGTCGTAACTCACTGCGAGAAATACGCCCCAATTGACTCTCTAACGCCAACTGTTTCACCACCAAACTCCGATTATTCGGTTGCTGCTGAACAAGCTGCTGGTAAAGATTCAACGCCGCCGCCCGTTGAGACGGTAACTCACTCAAGACATCCGCCGCTTCCTGAACCAATGCAAACGAAGGATTCTGAGTCTCAGACAGAACCTGACGATACAGCGCCACCCCTTGTTCATACAAATCCGTTCGGCGTTGGTTTCGCCCAATCGACGTCAGCGCCCGTGCTAACGGTAAAGCCGCATCCCCTTCACCCCGTAAGGGTTCCAACGTTGCCAACGCTTCATTAATCTCTCCTGTCGCCGCATAAGCTTGGGCTAAATCGGCTCGCAATTGAGTCTCTTGTGGGGATTGTCGCAGTTGATTCGTAAGAATCTGAACCGCTTGAGCCGCATTCCCCGTTTCCCGTAGCGCCAAGGCGTAAGCCCCCGCGACGTTACCGGGAATTTCTTCACCCGTGGCTTGATACCGATTAAATAATTCTAACCCTTGCTGATAATCGCCACTGTAGGTATAAATTTGAGCCGCCCCCAGAATCGTTTCTGGTGAAGGATTATTCGCCAACAGTAACTCATAATCCGTCAACGACTCAGCAAACCGCCCTTGATATCCCAACAGTAACGCCCGTTTTGACCGAGCTTGGGTATCATTAGGATTCTGGTTTAATAAGCCAGTTAATGCTTCAATTCCTCGTGCTTGCCATTCTTGGCGATAAACCCCCATCTCACCCACAGCTTCCAGGGCGGTTTGATTCGTAGGTTCTCTCTCCAGCACGTCATTATAGGCATTCCAGGCTTCCTGAATCCGCCCCCGGCGTTGATAAGCAATGGCTAATCCTAATTTGGCGTCTAAAGATTGGGGATTACTGCGTAACGCCCCCTCAAAAGCTTGAATCGCATCATCTACCCATCCTTTCTCTAAAAGTGAGTACCCCTGACGCACCCCTGCTGGAACCCCCTGGGCTTGAACAGCAGGTACAGCAAAATTGATTGGGGCGATGGGTAATCCCCCGGCTAATCCCAACATCAGGAAACAGGCTAAGACACGGAACCACCGGGACGAGTTTTGGTTTTGAGGAGAGGATAAAATTGGTGTTTCAGCTAAACCGCCAGGAGCCCCACGCTGTCCCGAAGGGCAGCGATGGGAAGAATGGCGGGAGAATTTGTGGGGCTTGCAGGCCCCCGAATTCTCCAATTCATGCTTGTTGCTCACAGATTCCTCCTCTTCTTTTCAAAGGTTTAACTTTACTTAAAGCCGCAGTCTTGTACTTGGTTTTACTGTTGGCGTCGGGCTTTAAACTAAGGCGAGTTCCCAAGTTCTGCATTCCAACAACTTCATAAGCTTTTCCCTCAAACAGAACCAAGTCTCGTTGCTTGTAGGGATATCGCTTTTTCTTGATGGCGCGGCGTCCAGGGCTAACCTTATGAGCGCGATACTGCCTTAAGTTCTCGCTGTTGAGTTTTATACTCCTTGTCCTACGCCCCGAAGATAACTCGCTTCCAGAACGGATTTCCCCATCTCTTGAATCGCGATATTTGGCATCATAGAACTGCTCTAATGACCGTTTGTTACAGCGAATCTGTTCAAGCATTAACGGCTTAACTACACGAGTTTGAGTTGTTCCACCAGCGATGATAAACGCATCGTTATAATGGGATTTTTCCATCTCTAACTCTCGGCGTTTCCCTTTGGTGATGTAACCAAAGGTGGACTCGTACCGCCCTTCTTCTGTTAACCGCCACCGCACCATTGTCATGAAGGTTTCACCTTTAAATGACTTGAGCTTTGGTTCCCATCCCAACAGAAACCCTTTCTTTTGGTGGTTTTTGGCAGTATGACACTTGGTACAGAGTGTTATCAGATTGGCGGGTCTATCTGTGCGGTCAGGGGGATTCTTCCAGAAACCCAAGTGATGAACTTGCAAGATTGGATGGTCTGCCTTGTTCTTACAGTTCGGGTTCTGGCACTTGTGTCCATCCCGATGCAGAATATATTCCCGCAGGTTGTCGAAACCGTATTGTTCCCCGTACTGGTATTGCTCCCCCTCAATTTTGGGGTTCTTGATTTTCTGGATGTCAAAGGCGGCGACTTCAATTGTCACGTTTTTAACAGGGAGAATACGGCATATCTTGTCAATGAGATGATGATGGGTATCTAGCTTGTGCTGGATACTTGGTGCCAACCAGCCTTCCTTCCTTTTTCGATTGGAAAAACGCGGCTTTCGATATCTGAGTCGATTCCTCCGAGTGCGACGATACTTACGCTTTTCAGTAACTCTTTCCGAGACACCCTTAAGCATTTTAAGTTCGCCACCGATGAGTTCTTCTTTCTCATTTACGGCGCTAAAGCCAATGTTTTCGTACCCTGCATCAATACCCAAATCGACTGGCTGAGTGTACCCGCTTGAACCGTAGACAAGTTGAATCGTGAAAGGGTCACGTCCAACTATCTTGGCTTTACCGCTTTTAAGCAGTAATCTGGCTTTTCTTGGGGTTGTGGGCATCAAGGGACACCCATGCTTGTTGATAACGTGGACTTTCATAAACCTAATAAACAGAGTTTCACCTTGCGGTGTGGTTTCCTTCGCCAAAGTTTTCACGAGGTTTGTCTGTTTTTACACTTTCCCTACCCAACAGGAATGTTTAATAAAAACCGCAGAGCGTGGAGCTAGGAAACGGGTTGCTAACCCTGTACTTCACGATGGATGGTATTCTCGGAAAACGTAGTATTCCTTGCATAACGGAACACTGAGGCTAATCAACAAGGCTCAAGAACTCTTCTCAAGCCCACGCCGTCCCGAAGAGCGGCGCTGGGTTGTTGACCTAACTTATTTTGTGCGTTCATGAGGGTCAACTGGTGAAAAACTTGGTGTGGAATCGTGGTTCATAGTAATAACGCACCCTCTTACGGATATAGCTGCAAATCTGTTTTAACCCGGAATCCAAAAATTGTCTCCGAGAAGCCTTCTCGTTCTTGCAGCGTCACCCCCGCCCGTAGATTCGGTGAAACTCGGATATCGTAGAATAACTCCCATACATCATTATCTTCCGAAAAACCTCGACCAAAAGCATAACCAAGCCCCAGGCGATCATCTTTAAGAAATAGATCTAAGAAATTAAGTCCGAAATTATACGTTTCGCTACTATCATCCAGCTCGCTATTTTCCAACCAACCGTAACGGGCAAACAATCCTAACTTAATTTCTGGGATAAAATATTCCCCATTAATCCCAAAGGCATTTTCGCGATCGCCGTTTTGGGTACCCAAGACGCCATCCCGCCCTGTATCTTGGTCTGTGGTGTAGGTTGCCCGTATAATACCATTCCCCGCCCGGAAACCAATCTCACCCGCAAAAGCATCTAAATCAAAGTCTCCCAAATTTCGATTTGAGGAAAAGACAGCCGCTTTTGCTTCCACATTATCAGTAATATTCCAATTCAATAACCCCCCAATACGAGAGCCAACACCTGTAGACGCTAAGGCTGGATTGGTTTGAAACAGGGGGTGGAAGAAATGGGTTGTACTATCCTTAGCAAAGCTATTGCGGTCAAAATAAGAGGTTAAATCCATTAACCCGGCGATTAAGCGCAAATTCGGATAACTGGGGAGAGAACCGGCAAAATACAGTTCACTCAAACTAAATCCATCGCCTTCCGTCCCGGCAAAATCATCCCCTGTCGCCAAATCGACAATAGCACCAAACAAGGCATTGGGTGATACTGGATAAATACCCCGCAACCGCAGCCGCGCCGAAGCATCTTCCTGCTGGAGATAAGCCCCTTGAAGATCCAGAGTAGGCGTTAATGCTTCATTTTCCAGGGGAGAATTCTCAGGAATTAAAGAAGCATCGGGTTCATCGTCAGAGGATTGGGCGAGTAAGATGGATTCAACCGAATGTTGAGCAGGTTCCATCACTGGCGGTTTTGGTACGAACGCCCTATTATCTGCTGTTGATTCATCGGCGATTGTTAAGTCTCCAGGGATGTGGTAATCAAGGGAATGAATCAGGGGTGTAGGTTCTGGCAGTTTTGGAACAATCGCTTCAGGTACTAAACTGGATTCGTCTACCCCAGCGAATTCAGATGGCGGGTGATGTTCAATCTTCTCCTGTACCGTCGCGACTACGGGAGGTTTGGGCGCGATCGCTTCGACTACTGGATTGGGTGCATCGGTTTCCGTTATCGGTAATGGCAGATAATGTTCAACGGAGTTTTGCACCGCAGCTACCACCGGGGGTTTAGGGGCGATAGCCTCGGCTACTGAAGTAGGTTTATCTCCCTCCGCTATTGTCTGAGACGGTGGAAACTCAGAACCGGCTGAACTATTAAAGTCAAATAACTTGTGCTGCTGACTGCTAGACGTGATTTCTACAATCTCAGAATTATCTGAGGAGGCTGTTTGGTAAGCTTCTTCATTCGCCAGAGTGTCTATGGTATGGCTAGCTGGTTCTTCTGCAATCGCCTGCTCCCCTTGGGGAGTTGGTTGCTCGTTTGATTGAGCGATCGCGGGTGTCATTAAGAGGAGAGCCGCTATGGAAAATAGAGATAGCGCTCCTGCTGAAGTTGATCCCATGGATAGCAGATAACTTAGCCAAATAGACTGCCGTAATCTCGGCGTAATTTGCTTATCAGTATTTCTAATTTTTTGAATTAGTTCTCTCATTAGCACCACAGTTGCTGATAGGTGGACTTGAGGATTAAAACCATCAATTATTTAGTTCTCCTGACTTTAAAAACAGTCTCCGGAAAATCTTCGCAATTGTAGATGCTAGGTCAACTAATTTCACCGACGCCTAATGAAAATGAACAGTTCCGAAACTGAAAGATGAGATAAATTTCTGGAAATAAATGATAACAATACGAACCTTAATCTCTTGATTTTTATTGTCTACCGCTTCAAGAGATTAAGGTGGAGTTTGTTTCAATTACAACTCGTCTTTTTAATTCATAACTATCCCTGGGCAATAATTAAGTAAATGAAGTCAAATAAAAACTAACAAGGGCTGACTTAATTATTCAGGAACCCCACAAGAAAAGCATTCATGGCAAAAGGGGACGTATTGCCGGTTGGGAGGGACGTTCGTCAAAACCCGGTATAACCAAAACCTGGTTCTGGAATACGTCGCCTGTTTCCAACTTCCCTGACAATCTGGAAAATTTGTGTTGGTTTATACCCAAGGGTACAGGCTGTTAAATTTTACAGTATCTCTACTGTTTTAACGTGACGTACTCCTACAGTCAATCAAAGATTAGCCCTTCGACTCCGCTCAGGGCTAAACTGTAGGCTTCTCCTCCGAGATTTCCCGGATTCGCGTTTTCTAGTGAGGCGAACGCCCAACCCCACTTTCTTAATTAGTATCCCAGAATTAATATCTCTTGGCATTTCAACACCGCAGTGTGGGCAGCTATGCCAGCGATCAGATAATTCCTTGGGAACTTCGTTTAGGCAATTTGCACAATATTGGGATGTGCCAGCCGGATTGACCTTAATGACTTGCCTACCAGCTTTCGCGGCTTTGTCAGGCAATATTTCATTTAGAAACCCAGCGATCCCAGCATCAGCAAAACTTTTGTTTAGACCCGATTTTGCAGCTTGCCCATTAGCAAGGAAGGTTCCATCAAGAGCTTGTTTGGGTTTGTTGCGTCGGATCATGTTAGCAACTTTTAAGTCTTCGATAAAGATGACATCCGCCTTATCCACTAATTCGCCAGCTAACTCAAAATGCCATTGCCTCCTCTGTCTAGCAATTTTTTGATGAAGCTTGGCTATCCGTTCATTGAGCTTACGACGGGATGTCGAGCCTTTCGGTCTTAATTCCCGTTTGGCTTGAAGTCTCCCTAATTTTTTTTCAGATTGCCTGTAAAACTTAGGAGGCTCTTTTGTGTCACCATCCGAGCAAGCGATGAAATATTCTAATCCAGCATCTACGCCAATGCTGTTAGCTTCAGTTGGCTGGATGTCGATAGTTGGAGCATCAGGTACAGACTTGTCCTCTAAAGTTAAAGTTACATAAAAGCCGTCAGCTTTTTTGGTGATTAATGCCCGTTTAATAGTAAATCCATCAGGAACAGGACGATGTTGAATTAATTTAACCTCACCCAACTTAGGTAGAGTGACTCGATTACCTTGGATGCAATCAGGTTTAACTCTAGAGTAAGCAAATGTCCGATAACGGTTTTTACCTTTAAACCTTGGCTTGCCGCTACGCTTACCTTTGCTGTCTCCCTTGATCAACCTTTTGAATGCCAGCTCTACTCGCTTCACCATGTCTTGCAAGACATCAGCGTGAATATCGGCATACCATTCCCTCTCTTTTTTGAGAGACACCAAAGAGCGTTTTTGACCATAGTATTCAGGTTGCTCTCTAGGTTTAGCAATACTACAAATTAATGGGCAGGCATTAACAGGACAGCGATTCATTTGCCACCAGTCAAACCTATCTGCCAACAGATAGTTGTATTGGCAACGCAGCATATCAAGCCACTTATTTATGCGGCAACGCTGTAAATAGGTTGGTAGTAGCTTGTACTGGTAGCTTAGTTTCATGTTACTATTGTAACGCCTATCGCCTCTAGTTTTTGCACTCTCCGGATTGACTGACATTAACTCGAAAAAGGAGTTTAGGGAACCCTTGTCTGGACATCCGGATTACAACCAACTCATTTTCGGAGCAAATTGGGTCTGTGTTTTTTAGAAAATTACCAACCAAAGGAATTTTTAATCCGAACAGAAAATTAGTTTTTCTTTTTCTACTGTTACTATTAAACAGTGGATGTTCGCAAGATGTATTAAAACTTGAGCAATTACCCAACCTATTACCTAATGTCTCAACGGATGCGAGTTTTCAACTTCGTGTGTCTCCATCCCAGCAAGACGGGGTTTACACGGTAACGGGAATGACGAATCTACCGGATGAAAGTCCGATCGCGATCGCGGCGGTTCGCTACTTACACCCTGATGGTAATCTCCCGGCAAGTGAGGATTCAAAGCCAACCTATTCAATTTTGGCTTATCAAGATGTCGAGGTAAATAGTGGGCAATGGCAGGCTAACTTAAACCTGTGGGAGGTTGCACCCGATGGTAAGTATCAAGAGGTGTGGCAAATTGAGCAGTCGAAACTGGGACTCACCCTAGATCCAGATAAAGACGTGCTATTCATTGCCACCCTAGCGCCTACTGACTCCTTATGGACGATTCAACAGCAGTTAGAGAACCAGGGGATTAAAGTAGACAAGAGCCTGATTCGCAATACCCTAGATGGCGATCGCTATGTCCAAGCCAGTCAAGTGATGCCGATTCCTTTACCGACAGCATCCACCGCGCCACCACCGGAACGTCCACAGGATGTGAATGGCGGCTGGGGACCTCGGTATATTTTGTTACCCGAACCTCCGAATAAGAGGAAGTTAGAGGTGCTGGACGAGCGCCGCACGGATGCACCGTTAGCGCCAGGGGAGTTTATGCACTGAGTTAGGCTACAATAATTCTCGCCAAGACACCAGCGTGTAGGGCGATCCGAATATACCCGGCTTTGGCAGTCGCACCATGTACTCCTTCTTCCAGTTTTTGCCGAGGTATTTAATCGGAACATCTTGGACAATACCAGCGGCGATCGCGTCTTTATACCATTGTTCAAACTCCTCATCTTCCCGCGTTTTCTCAGGTTCTGCACTTTGCCACCAGCGTTGGCGCAGACACTCGGTCAGCCAACCAGCAGGGCGGTCTATTTTCTGCCCTTTGGTTTCTTTGGCACGTTTGGTTTGGCGGTAGTAGGCGATCGCCTTTTTAACTTCTTCTAGGGTAAAGTTGCGAACGAGAGCTTTGAGCTGGACGTTGAGCCGGATGTTGGCGTCGTCAATAACATCGAGCTTTTGAGACTGTTCGGCAGCAGAAAATTCGCTTTCATCAGAATTAAGCGGTTCAGACTCGTCAATGTCTGCATTCTCCTCTGCGCGTTCAGGGGCGGGACTCACCATCGCGCCTTGGCTTTTTTCTTCTTCTTCTTTTTTAAAATTATTAAGGACAGCAGCAGGGTGTGGTGGGTGGGTGTCTGTTATTTCTTTAATTTCTCTATAAAGATCCACGGCGGAATCAGGCTTTGAGGACTCTGTTTTGGACATTTTTGAGTCAGACTTTGACAGTTTAGGATCAGAGTCGGACACTTTTGGCTCATCGGGGTGATATGCCACGACGCTCCAGCGCTGGATTGAGTAGTATTTTTTCACCTGACCGAGTAACCCTTGGTCAATGAGCTGGGTTAATGCCCGTCTGACATGGCGTTCAGAGTAGGGACGGCGGCGGTTTTGGGCTGTCCAGTCTTGAAAGTCGGAGAGTGAGAACTCTTGTTCTTTTCCGGCTGGGCGGCGGCGGAGCAACCATCGGTAAAGGAGTCGGGCGCAGGGGTTGATCAGGAATGAGATTTGGTCGTGCAGGTCAGTGATTCTGGCAAATACAGTAGTCATGGTTTTCTCGTTGTGGGGAATTGGAGAAAAGACCTAACCTCCCAACTTCCTTGCAAAGAAAGGGGGAGTCAGGCTCTCCTGGCTGAAGCTCCTCTCCCCATGTCGGGGAGGGGTTAAAGAAAGGACTTGCGCTCTCAAAGCCGAAACCCCTGCCATCCGGTAGGGGTTTTTGTTAGTGCGCTGATCGCTGATTCGTGTATGAATAGGACGGGTGAGGTGGTGTACCAGGGGTCGTCTCTATCGACTTGGATGGAATAGCGCCAGCCCGGTTTGAGGTTGTGTTGAGTGACCCAGTAGCTATCTGGGCTAAAGCATTCAATTCCTGTGATTAAGCCAGTCTGAATGCGTATTGTGTTGAGGAAGGCGTGTTTGGCTCGGATTCGTTGACCTAAGCTGAATTTGGGTACATTCCAATCGGTTGGAACGCCCAGACACTGGCGGTTTTGTCGATTTTCTGACACCATTGAAATGGCTCCTTTCATGTTGTGTGCATGGGAGGGGAAGCGTTGCGGGTTGGTCGTTATACCAGCTCGTGGCGCGTTATTTCTTTATTGGGATGATTGTACCGCGATTTGGCGAAAAGTGCGATCGAGCGAGTTTTTGGAGGGAGCGAGTAAGGGATGTGCCGTAGTAGCACACCCCGCTTATATTACGTCCGGATAAGCTAAGACGCATTTTAATTGGGATTTTTGAAGCCCAGACTCCTTATAGCAAGGGTTTCGGGTCAAAAATTTAAATGCCGAACAGCTTAATTGCCCGGAATAAAACCTCGCCCAGTCGCGTTGCTGCAATCAACCGATTGCGATTTGCTGCCTCCGATGTGTGCTGAGGCTCAGACTGACGGTGCAACCTCTCTAGCAGTTTGTTGGCATTTTCGAGTCCGTTGGGTTGACTTGCTAGTTTGTCTAATAAGGTTGCAAGGTTTGTAGATTCCGCCTTGGGAGAGTTAAGATGGTGGAACATTTGAATTTATCCTTTTTGTGAGTTGGTTGTGTTAGCGGTTTGCGGGAATTAGTGTAAGTCAAACCGCTGCAAGAGCTGACTTAGACCGAAAAAGAGCGCTGTTTGGAGTACCAGTCCAAGCGGCGTTTTTTCATGTCTGAATCAATTCTCTCCAGAGTAGCACCCCTGCACATCAGTTGGGTAGTGGCGCATATCGTGCATACAAAATATGAAACTAAGTATTATATTTTATATGCACCCCCTGCATACCCCTATACGCAAAATGCCTATGAAAGCCGGAGCGCTTAAAGAGAAAAAGCCCATATTTGTTCACCCAAACCTTGACGAGGCAGGTTTAGATGTCTATGAGTTCCGTCTACTCGGTCACATTGCCCGTCGTGGCGAGTGTTATGCCGCCCTTACTACCACAGCTAAAATATGTAAGATGAGCGTTCGCAAAGCTCAGTCAACCCTCAAATCTCTTGAAAACAGAGGATTGATTCAGAAAGAGCAGCGCAAAGGTAAAACAGACTCTTACAAGCTGGCTCCTGACATCTGGGATAAACTTCAGACGATGCAACAAGAGCAAGAGGTTGATGTGGATGATTCTAGAAATACCAGCAATGAGTAGATTTGAGCAGAGATTTGGTTACAGTTCTTTGCCCCTTCCCCCTTCAGCGATCCGGTTCATAGGTTGGTAACTTCTGAATCAACTTTTTAATCACATAAGTTTTAGTCTTACGATATTTTTTAGCGTAAGCTTCTATCGCCTGAAACTCTTTGTACGTAACTTTGACACTGACAACACGGCTCTGTTCATTGAGCTGTTGTTCCAAAACTTCCGGTGATGCAGCCACAAAAGTAGCTGAATTAATCCTCCAATTCCATCCTTCACGCCTGACATTGAACCGCCAAAACTGCCCAACCGCATTCTTTGGCAAGTCGCCCACAATAGTCACAGTAAATGAAGACTCTTCCCCTTCGGGTGGTAATTCATTCCGTTTAATCAGTACCGTTACCTCTTTACCTTTAATCCGCAGCACCTGTCCCACAATGCGAAACTTATTTACACCCTTGCGCTTCAACTCTTGAACCGTCTGGGCTTTACTCTTCAACTTAACCAGCATCACCCAAGGCGGCTCAATGCGTGGGTAGCACTTCCAAACTTGAGCCACTTTCAGGAAATCTTGATTCGCTCTGAGTTGACTTGCCACCTCAGGAGTCAGTTGAGCTGGGATTTTCAAACCATCATCGGTCAGTAAAATCCCTTCGAGGAAGTTGGTTGCACTGGGTCGGTAGATGCCACAGATTCTTCCCCTAACCGTGTAAACCACGGGGTCAGTGTGTTGTTTGCCGTTTTCCATATCTGACTTGAGATTCGATATAGCCAAGCTGCGTAAAAGAAGGTCAATCTTAGAATCCTAGCGTTGAGCTGCTACAATTCCCATTGACGCTTCGTACCAAAAATGGTACAATCAACAAGGAATGACCGAAAAAAGAGTTCCTGCAAGGTTTTATAGAAACGAAGCTGGTAATGAACCAGTTCGTGACTGGTTAAAAAACCTGGGGAAAAATGAACGTTATTTAATTGGCACCGATATCAAAACCGTTGAGTACGGCTGGCCCATCGGTATGCCAACTTGTAAACCACTAGGGAAAGGATTATTTGAAGTTCGCACTAATTTACCTGATGGAATCGCTCGTGTCATCTTCTGCTTTTACGAAGACCAATTAATTTTGCTTCATGGATTTATTAAGAAAACGCAGAAAACGCCCAAGACAGACTTAGACCTAGCTTTATCTCGGAAGCGAGACTTAGAAGAAAGAGAATGACTACCAATCCTTATATCGGTTCTTCACTTGACGATCTCCTCGAAGAAGACGGAATACTTGACGAGCTAGAAGCAATTGCGCTCAAGCGTGTTCTCGCTTGGCAAGTTTCTCAGGCAATGCAAGAAAAAGGACTCACTAAAACAGAAATGGCTCAACAGATGCACACAAGTCGTGCATCTCTCGACAGATTCCTCGATCAAGAAAATACCTCTGTAACGCTCAACACTATGGTGAATGCCGCTAAAGCTGTTGGTAAACGGTTGCGTATTGAATTGGTGGCAGATGATGATAGCAATCCAACTTTAAGCAGATTAGAAGAAACACAAAAAACCAGGGGAGTTGCGCTCATTCGTTAATCCACGAGTAAACTCTGCCAAAGCGGGCGCTCACATTAGAAATGGGATGCTGAAGCTATCAAAAATTGGGGAAATGCCTATTATTCTGCATCGCCCTGTTCCAGATGGTTTCACACTTAAAACTTGCACCATCGTCAAAAAGGCTGACGGCTGGTACGCTTGCATCTCAATCGAAGATGCCACAGTTCCAGAACTTCTCCCTCTGGCAGAAGTTAAAGCAGTGGTTGGTATTGATGTTGGACTCAAGGATTTTCTCACGACTTCGGATGGGGAAACCATACCGATTCAGCAAACTTATCGCAAAACTCAAGCACATTTAGCCCGTCAACAACGCAAGCTTGCCAGAAAACAAAAGGGGTCGAAGCTTCATGAGAAACAAAAAAACAAAATAGCTAGAATTCATCAGCGCATTGGTCGCAAAAGGCAAGACTTTCACTACAACACAGCTCACAAACTGGTCAAACAATTTGATTTGATTGCAGTGGAAGACTTGAATATCAACGGGCTTGCTCGAACACGATTGAGCAAGCTCAATCTTAGCCAAGTAGATATTTCCGCTTCCTCAGTTCCTCCAACTCTTAAATAATCTGACCAAAATATATCGAAAAAAATCAGCCCTTTTTTCTCCCACACATAAAAAATACAAGCTGAATTTACCAAAACTTTAAGCTCCCAGTACGGTAAAGGGGATTCAGCATCTGAAGTATGTAAATAGACACCTCATCACTCATTCTGGGGGAAGCTGGGCGTATGAATTTCAAAACCTTATTAATTTTCGCCACAATATTAGCCGCTATCGGATTACCCCTTGCCCTTTATATTGCACCAGAGGAAACAATTAGCTCACCCATTCACAAACAACTTGAAAAAGTAAAAAATTCTATTCAACCGCTAAAAGCCAAAAAAGTCAGCGTCGAACAAATTCTGAAAACCAAACGCTGTCCGGGGTGTAACCTCACAGAAATCGATCTGAGTGGACTAGATTTGAGCGGCGCTGATTTTAGAAATACCGACCTCTCCCGTGCCAACCTAACAAATACCCAATTCAAAGATGCCAAAATGAGTGGTGCTCGTCTAAATGAAGCCCAACTGAAAAATGCCGACCTAGACGGAGTTGACCTTCACGACAGTGAATTGAAAAATGCCGACCTGACTGACGCGAACCTCTTCAATATCAGATTAGACAACGCTGACTTAAGTAATGCGACACTGCACCGGGTTGAGCTTCGAGATGCTGACCTAATTGGCGCCACGCTCAAGAATGCCGACCTGAGTCATGCCAGTCTGTACGGAACACGACTGACAGAAGCTAACCTCACAGGTACGAATCTGAGCAATACCAACATGCGCTACGCGAACTTGCTCAATGCCACGATGGCAGGCGCTAATCTCCAGGGGGCTGACTTGCAACTGGCAGTCATGCCGGACGGAACCACTGTCTACGGTACAACTCAGTACTGACCCTGGGGAATTAATTACGGCAACCAGTAAATCAGTAATTACTGCATTACTGCATTACTGCATTACTGATTTACTTAACTTAGCCCAAAAAATAGTTCACCCGCAATCCGCAAACACCATGTTATTATTGATTACGCTGTGATAACAGCACCCAGCTAGATCTAGCGCATCTAGTAACCTCAATAATGCCAGACATTCAGCAAACAACAAATGCAAGAAAGAGACGACTATCTCAGATTTCGGTTACCTGAGGCACTCAAAGAACGATTTAAACTGTATTGCTACCTCAAAGGCATCACCATGTCAGATACAGTCAGGGAGATGATTGAGGAAGTACTCAAAAACGAGGATTTAGAAAAACTTCTACAGGAAAAACTCTTACAGGAAAAACAGCGGGAATCTGACCTAGGAGAATGATTCTACCGACATTCCATCATCAGAGCCACCTAGCGTAATAAGTCCAGCTTATCGATTCCTTCAGAAACACTAATCCTCATTTACCTTTACAAAGCTTAATAATTCACCTATGATTATTTACATAGGAGCTCGGCTCTGAAATCAAAAGCAATTATCCGAACCATGACAACCACATTACAACGTCGCGAATCCGCATCCTTGTGGGATCGGTTCTGCGAGTGGGTCACCTCCACCGAAAACCGCCTGTATATCGGCTGGTTTGGTGTACTGATGATCCCAACTCTCTT